>DASWUY010000417.1:0-2006 GCA_036401435.1 Acidobacteriaceae bacterium
ATAGGCGGCTCCCCCGGCCATAGCGGGCACCTCACCCTGCGCGATGTGAGCTCGGGCGAGGCCCGCGACGTGGCGCCATCGATCCCCGGCAGCGAGCGGACAGTTCTCACCGCAGCCGCCGTCAGCCCCCGCCACACCGTGCTCTCCGCCGGCTTTGCCCAGACCGGGAGCACCGCCCGCTACTTCCTCGCCGCCAGCGACGCACACGGCGGCAACCAGCGCATCATCGACACCCACGGGTACCTGGCCAGCGCCGTCTGCGAAGGAGCCGGCGACACCATCTGGGCGCTCGGCACCAAGCCTCACGCCACCGGCAAGCCCCCCTTCCAGGCACTCCGGCACTATGACAGCCGCGGCAACATCCTCGACCAGGCACTCCCCACCCGCACCAGTGACCAGGAGTTTCAGCTCGCCGGCATCGACCCCAAGCAGATCCGCCTGGTCTGTACCCAGGACAATGTCTTCGTCTATGACGCCATTCAAAAGCGCCTCTATCGCTATGGCACCGGCACGCACAAGACAGAATCCTGGGTGGTCGAGGGCCCGGCCGGTCTCGGCGACACGCAGGTCACAGGCTTCGCGGTCTCGTCCGAGAACAAGATCTTCCTAAGCCTCAAGGAGGGAGAAAACCGTCAGCACGCCGTCCGGGGCCTCTTCCAGCTGGTCGGCACCAAGGGTCTCCACGCCGAGTTGCGCCCTGTAGCCGGCACCGTCTACGCCAGAAAAGCGCCGGGACAGTTCTGGCTGCTACTCGGCGCGGACGGCAAGGACCTGGTCTACGTCTCCAGACCCGCCCCAGGGCACACCGAGCTGCTGAACTGGAGCCCGCCAGACTAACGCTCGTCCAGCAATCAGCCCCACTTCGGGGAACCCTCGGCCGCGCCAGAACGTATCTCGCGCCCGTTACTCACGCCCGTGCAGGCGAAGACCCGGCGCTGGCCCGTTCAACCCACCGATGCCTTCAGGTTGCCAGCAGCACCGCAGGAGTCGTAGCCTTGCTATGCCAGACGCACGTTGGCCAGGAGCGAAGAGAGCGTATGCGAAACAACAGAGCGCCCCAGCCCGGAAGCATGCCCGTAAGCATGCGCGGCCGCCTCACAGTGCTCAGCCTCACCGCCGCTGCCATGCTGGCAACCGGGTGCGAGACCGGCCGCACCAACAAGGCACACGCCGAGTGGCAGCACGTCTCGGACGAGACCACGACCAGCAAGCCTGCCTCGCACCAGGCTCTCGGCGCCGGCGACCACCAGCCGCCTGTTCCCGGCTCGCCGACCGCAGCCGGCCCGGACGGCAACCAGCCCCCCGACGACATGCAGGCGCGCAGCCGGCATGACAGCGAGCATGGCCAGGCGCCCGCGCCCTTTGCCCAGC
Source organism: Acidobacteriaceae bacterium (assembly GCA_036401435.1). Lineage (GTDB taxonomy): Bacteria > Acidobacteriota > Terriglobia > Terriglobales > Acidobacteriaceae > EB88. Next base: position 1,372 of record DASWUY010000417.1, read on the forward strand.
CAGCCGACTCCCGGGAACGCCACTAGCAGCTCGCCACCGGACTGCAGTAGGCACCAGGCAAGGCGCGCGGCCCCGCATACGGGGAGGCGTCTGCCCTGCGTACCAGGCTAGGTTCTTCGAGAAGTCGGCAGCAAGCCGCAGGATGGGCTTGGAACGGGAGGCCGCAGGCCCACCCGGCAGCCGGCTAAGCCTCGGGCGGGTTGCCCTCAGAGCTGAGAGTCTTCGGCGCCAGGTTGCCACCCTTCTGCAGGTCGTGGTGCAGGCAGTACAGCGCCAGCTCCAACCGGTCAGAGACGCCGAGCTTGTCGTAGATCTTCCTCAGGTAGTTCTTGATGACCTGTTCGCTGGTGCCGATGTGGTGCGCGATCTCCTTGTTCCGCTTGCCCTGGCTGATATAGGAGATGATCGCCATCTCCTTGGGCGAAAGCCGCGGAGCGCTCTTGACGTGGGTCCCCTGCGTCGCCTGCGTACGGTACGCATCGATCAGCCAGGTCACCGACTGGTTGTCGATCCAGGTCTCACCCGCGGCAATCTTGCGGACACACTTGATCAGCAGGTCGGGTGAGATGGAGCGTGGAATGGTGCCCCGCACCCCTCCGCGATAGAGTTCCACCACCCGTGTCTCGTCACCGACC
>DASWUY010000418.1:0-6168 GCA_036401435.1 Acidobacteriaceae bacterium
GATGGCATCGATCTCTCCGTCCCCGCCGGCGAGATCTTCGGCCTCCTCGGCCCCAACGGCGCCGGCAAGACCACCACCATCAGCATCTGCACCACCCGGGCCCTGCCCTCCGGCGGCGCCGTCTCCATTGCCGGCATCGACGTCGTTCGCCACCCCTCACGCGCCCGCGTCCACCTCGGCGTCGTGCCCCAGTACAACACCCTCGACCGCGCGCTCACCATCTTTGAAAACCTCTACTACCACTGCCGCTACTTCGGCTTCCCCCGGCAGCGCGCCGGCGAGCGTTCCCGCGAGCTCCTCGCTCAGTTCCAGCTCCTTGAGCGCGAGTCGGCCTACCCCTCTGAACTCTCCGGGGGCCTTCAGCAGCGCATCCAGATCGCCCGCGCCATCGCCCACCGCCCTTCCGTCCTCTTCCTGGACGAGCCCTCCGCCGGCCTCGACCCCCAGAGCCGCATCGCCATGTGGGACGCCGTCCGCGCCCTGCGCAGCGAAGGCATCACCATCGTGCTCACCACCCACTACATGGAGGAGGCCGACGTGCTCTGCGACCGCGTCGCCATCGTCGACAAGGGCCGCATCCTCGCCCTCGACACCCCGCAGCAGCTCAAGAAAACCCTCGGCACCGGCACGCTCCTGGAGTTGCGCCTACGCGACCTCGACCGCGCCCCTGAACTGCTCCCGCTCCTCGTCGCGCTCGACCAGGTAGACAAGGCCGAGCGCACCCCCCAGGGCGTCCGGCTCTTTGCCCGCCACACCGAAGGCCTGCTCGCCCGCGTCGTCCCCGCCGCAGAACCCTTCGGCCTCCGCGATCTCTCCATCCAGGAGCCGAGCCTCGAAACCGTCTTCATCCGTCTCACCGGGAGAGAGCTTCGTGACTGACTCCCGGCCCACCACCGCACTCTCCCGCGCCACCGCGCCGGCCGCCTTCCTGGCCCTGATGCTGCGTGACTTCCGCGTCCTGCGCCGTGAGCTCGTTCCCTTCGCCGTGCGCATCCTCATGCAGCCCCTGCTCTTCCTCTTCGTCTTCACCTACCTCATGCCCCGCATCGGGCAGGGCGCCGGCATGGTCGGCGGCACCAACTTCGCGACCGTCCTGCTCCCCGGACTCATGGCCGTCGCCATCATGTTCACCGGCATCTCCGCCGTCGCGCTTCCCCTCTCGAGCGAGTTCGGCGTCACCCGCGAGATCGACGACCGCGTCATGTCCCCGCTCCCGGTCGCCGCCGTGGCCCTGGAAAAGGTCTGCTTCAGCGCCCTCCAGTCCATCCTCGGAGCGATCCTCGTCATCCCCCTGGTGCTCTTCATCCCCTCCACCCCGGTCCATGTCCAGGTGGACAGCTGGCCCATGCTGCTCGTCACCCTCCTGCTGGCCGGCTTCGTCTCCGGCGCGCTCGGCCTCTCCATCGGCGCCAACGTGCAGCCCCGCCAGATCGGCCTGGTCTTCTCGATCATCGTCATCCCCGTAACCTTCCTCGGCTGCGTCTACTATCCCTGGGCCCTGCTCCGGCACGTCCGCTGGCTGCAGTTCGCCGTGCTCGTCAACCCCATGGTCTACATGAGTGAAGGCCTGCGCACTGCGCTCACCCCGGCCATGCCCCACATGCCGGTCTGGGCCATCCTGCTCGGCCTGGTCGTCTCGCTCGCACTCCTCGGCTCTCTCGGCCTGAAAGGATTTCTCCGGCGTGTCATCGCCTGATCCATCCCGGTCGCGCCGCCGCCTACCCGGCACCTCCCGCGCCGCGCGCACGCGGCTGCTCGTCCCGCTCCTGCTCTTCCCTGCCCTGCTCGCCGGCTGCGGCGGCGCCTTCCCCACTCCCGGCGGCATGCTCGTCGACGCCGGCTCCCGCTCGGTCCACACCGGCGGACAGCTGCGCCTCTCCGCCCTTGACCCCACCACCGGCGACCCGCTTCCCGTCACCTGGCGCATCACCTCCAGCAACAACGCGCCCGCCCTCGGCCCCGGCACCATCGCGCCCGATGGCACCTACACCCCTCCCGGCTCGCTCTCTCGCGACCTGGTCACCATCACCATCGCCGCCATCCCGCAGTCCGCCGGCGCCCCCATCTCGACCCAGCTCTCCGTCACCGCAGGCTTCGTTCAGCCCCTGCAGCCGGAGAACGCGACCCTGGCTGCCGGCGCCTCGATCGAGGTCCGCGCCCAGCTTGCGGAGGTCAACGCCGGCAGCGTCAGCTGGGAGCTCCAGGGCCAGGCCGAGAAGCTCCAAAGCCAGGCCGAGGCCAGCCCGGCGGCCCTAGGAACCCTCTCCGCCCAGCACTGCCAGCGCGGCCCCCAGCAGTTCACCACCTGCACCGTCACCTACACGGCGCCCCCCGCCGGCGTCTCTCCCGGCACCCTGGTGTCGCTCGCAGCCACCCCCCGCGGCAACTACCGCCCTGCCGTCGTTGCGCAGGCCCGCCTCATGCTCGGCACCGGCATCACCAGCAACCCTGCCCTCCACCAGGCGGCCCAACTCGGCGCCGCGCTCCTCGGCGGCTCCGGCGGCAATGACAACGACTTTGACACGTACCAGGACGCCGCCGGCACCCGCTACGTAGCCGACTGCTGCGGCGGCACCCTCGGCGCCCTCGTCTCCGACCAGGCCGGCACCACCTACATCCTCTCCAACAACCACGTGCTCGCCGAGTCCGACCAGGCCCAGCCCGGCGACGTCATCGAGCAGCCCGGCCTCATCGACGATGGCTGCCTTCCGCTCACCAACCCCGCCGCCCAGCTTCAGCCGCTCGGCACCCTCCGCTACGCCGTTCCCCTCGCCTCCGGGCACGGCAACGTCGATGCCGCGCTCGCCCTCGCCACCCCGGGCGCCGTCGACAGCCATGGCTCCATCTTTGAGCTGGGCGCGGAACTCGGCGCCGCCGTCAACGCGGAAGCCCTCTCCCGCCTGCGCAGCGGTGACGCGACCCTGCAGGACGCGCCACCCACGGCCGGACCCGGCGAGCCTCTTGACGCGGCGCTCCTCAACAACCTCTCGGTCGTCAAGAGCGGCCGCACCACCGGCCTCACCTGCTCCACCATCGATGCCCTCGACCTCAGCGTCCGTGTCGACTACTACAAGGACTGCGCCGAGACCCTCCCCGACACCACCAAGCTCTTTACCGGCCAGATCGGCATCGGCGGCGATGCCTTCGCCGACAGCGGCGACTCCGGAGCCCTGGTCCTCGACGCCTCCAACGCCCGCGCCATCGGCCTGCTCTACGCCACCGCGACCACCGGCACCAGCAGCCCCGGCAGCACCGGCGCCTCCACCGGCCTCACCCTCGCCAACCCCATCGGCGACGTGCTCAACGAACTCGGCGCCCAGGCCGGCTCCCGCCTCTCGCTCGTCGGCACCGCCGAACCCCATCCTGTCGCCTGCCTCAACTACGATCCGCCCGCCAGCCTCCCGCGACCGCCGCTCAGCACCCTCGCCCCGGACGAGCGCGCCCGCACCACCGCTGCCCTGAACGCCGCACTGGACGGCGCCGTGACGCCCCCTGCGGCCGGCCTCCTCGCCACCAGCTCCGTCACCAGTCTCGACGACCCATCCCAGGGCGCCATCACCCTCGCTCGCACCAGCCCGTCTACTCCCGTACCCGCCACCCTTGCCGGCGTACGTACCGTGCCCGTGCCCACCGAAGCCCCAGGCGTGGCCCCGGACACGCTTGCGCCGCCCATACCCGCGCACACCGGCCTCCACCTCACCCCGGCAGCGCTCGCCGCCGCACGCGCCACCACCGCCCGCCTCGCCCCCCGGCTCATGCAGCTTCCTGCCATCTTCGGCGTCGGCGTTGCCCAGAGCCTTGACAGCCCCGATGAGCCGGCACTCCTGGTCCTGCTCGACTCCGACGCGCCGCGCCTTGAGACCGCCCGTCTGCTCCAGTCCGTCGCCCGCGAGGAGGCGCGTCAAGCCCCCGGCGGCGCCGCAGACCCGGACGAAGCACCCGCCCTGCGCCTGCCCGCCGTCCTCGGCGGCCTGCGCGTCCGTTACCTCGCCATGCACCGCTTCCGCGTCACCCAGTCCAAGTACATTCCGCGCGGTACGCCCTCCGGCTGCGCTCTCCGCTCCATCCCCGCCGCCCGCTAGGCGCGCAGCCTACTGCACGACCGCTGCCGAGACGTCCTCAACCCCTGCCGCGGGCTCCGCCAGCGCGAACGGAAAGAACAGCAGGAACACCGTCCCGCCTCCCACCGCTTCGCCTGGCTCCCGCTGCCGGCTGCGAATCCGCAGCCGCACTCCGTGCTTGGCCATGATCTCCGCACCTACCCACAGGCCCAGCCCCGTCCCTGTCGCCTCTTTCGTCGTGTAGAACGGCTCGAAGATGCGGCTCTGTACCTTCCGGCTCATGCCGCAACCCGTATCCGCAATCGTCACCCGGACCCCGCTCCCCTCGGGCTCACGCCACGACTGCGAAGCCCGCACCGACAAGATCAGCCGGCCGCCCCCAGGCTGCATCGCGTCCAGCGCATTGCCGATCAGGTTCGCAAACAGCTGCCGCAACTCCCCTGTAAAGCACAACAGCTCGCCCGTCGGCCGGTATCGCCGCTCCACCGCCACCTGCAGCGTCGCCACCCGCCCCCGGTACAGCGTCAGCACTGAGTCCAGCAGATCTGTCAGCTGCGCCCCCATCCGCCTCGTCGACTGACGATGAAAGCGCAGCGTCTGCTGCGTGATCGCCGAGACCCGCTCCACCTCATGCTGTGCGGACACCGCCCAATCCCTGGCCTGCGGCGCCAGTTCCCCGTGGTGCCGCAGCAGGTACAGCAGGTTCGTCACAGCCTCCAGGGGATTGTTGATCTCGTGTGCGATCGAGGCCGCCAGCCGCCCTGCCATGCTCAGCTTCTCCGTGTCCCGCAGCGCCTGCTCGGCGCGCAGCCGCTGTGTGATGTCGATCAGCACCACGCCCGCCCACCGCGTTGCCTGTGCCGCCGTTCGCACCGGGTACACGTTCACCAGCCAGGTGCGCTGCTGCGGCTCCACTTCCCCGTCCCGCTCGAGCGAGAGCACCTCGCCCGAGACCTCCAGCTCCTGCACCGAGCTCCCGTGCTCAAAGATCTCTTCAATCGCCCGCTCGAGCGACAACGCCGCCGCCGGCGTAAAGACCTCATCTACCCGCCGCCCCAGGTACCGCTCTACCCCCAGCACATGGCTCTCCCCTAGGAAGCGGTTTACCCGCACAAAGCGGTACTTGCGGTCAAAGAAAGCGATTCCGATCGGCGCGTTCGCCAGCATCGAGTCCAGCAGCGCCAGCGTGTCGTTCAGCCCTCGCCTCTGCTCGTGCATCGAGCCCACCATCAGGTTGAACGCCACAATCAGGTCTGCCGCCTCGTTGCTGCTCGTCACCTGCAGAGGAAAGGCCGACGTGTCCTCCGGATTGCTGATCAGCATCCGGGTCGCAGAGAGCAGCTGGGTCAGCGGACGCGTGAGTGACCGCGCGATCAGCGTGGCCAGCAGCGTGCACGCCAGCAGCACCGCGAGCGATCCCCAGGCTGAGGCCAGCAGCGCGTCCCGGAGGTCGCCGCGTACGCCCGAATCGCTCGGGCATATCCAGAGGTACGCCGCTATCCCGCCGTTCATCCGTACCGGCAGCACCGCTTCGTAGCTGCCGCTCGGCTGCCGGAAGATCTGCAGCCCCTGCACGCCCGGCACCCGCCCGCGCTCCCAGTCCTTCAACGCGAAGGTGTTGTTCAGGCGTGCATCGCTTGCTGCCAGCACCCGCCCCGAGGGGTCTGTCACCTCCACCGAGCGGATGGTCGGGAACTGCATCATGGAGTCGACCACGGTGTGCAGCAACTCCGCATTGCCGTCCCGCAGCGCCAGCCGCGCCACCACCTGCAGCTCGCTTGCCTGGTACTCCAGGCGCCGCCGCATCCGCTGCTCCGCCTCCTGGGTTCGCTCATGAAAGAGCACCGCCGTAAAGAAGCCCAGCGCCAGCAGCTCGAACAGCACCAGGCTCGCCACCAGCTGCCCACGGATTGTTCTCAGTCCCGCAAAGGCCATGCTGCTCCGCTTGCCGCCTGGTTTGAAAAACCGCCGTCTGCGCTGGCACCCCTTTCCGGCCGGGAGCCTGCCTCTAACGCCGCGCTGCGCCCTCGCGCGCCCGCTCGCTTTTCGCCGCCCCCAGCTTACGCGCCAGGTCGTCCCCGATCTGGTGCCCATGGAAGCGCCCGTT
>DASWUY010000419.1:0-5429 GCA_036401435.1 Acidobacteriaceae bacterium
CGGCAGCGGCCTGCTCGAAGAAGAGCTCATCGAGGAAGACGAGTACGACTTTGAGCCCATCCACGCGCACTCGGAAGATCTCGACCAGGAGGATCTCGAAGAGGAGACGCTCGACCAGCAGATCGATGCCTCAACCCTGAGCGACGCCGTCCGCGACTCGCACCTCGAGCAGCGTATCCAGGACCCGGTTCGCCGCGATCCCACGCACGAAGACCCATCCCCCCGCGAGGCATCCCGCGAACCCCGCCGCCAGCAGGCCGCGCCCGAGATCGCCGACGATCCCGACATCGAAGAAGAGGCCTTCGGCTATGAAGAGGTAGGTGAGGAAGAAGAGGAGGCAGAACCCGCGCAGACCCGTGAGCCCCAGCGCTCCGGGCGCCCCGACGAGGGTCGCGGCCGTGGCCGCTCCGCTGGCGGTCGCGGTGGTCGCCGCCCCGGTGCACCCGGCCGCGGCCGCTCCGCCCAGTCGCAGGACCTGCCCATCATCTCCGACATGCTCAAGCAGGGTCAGGAGATCCTGGTCCAGATCGCCAAGGAGCCCATCGCCAAGAAGGGTGCTCGCATCACCTCGCACATCGCCCTTCCCGGCCGCTTCCTGGTCTTCATGCCCACCGTCTCGCACGTCGGCGTCTCCCGCAAGATTCTCTCCGACGAAGAGCGCCAGCGCCTCAAGCGCATCCTGGTCTCGGAAAAGGGCGATGCCTCCGGGGGCTTCATCGTTCGCACCGCCGCTGAAGGCGCCAGCGAAGACGATCTCCGCGCCGACCTCCGCTTCCTCATCTCCCTCTGGACCGAGATCAAGCAGCGCTCTGACTCCGCCAAGGCCCCCGCCCTCATCTACCACGACCTCAACCTGATCGAGCGCATCCTCCGCGACCAGGTCTCCTCCAACTTCGCCACCATCTGGGTCGACTCTGAGGCCGAGTACGAGCGCATCATCCGCTTCCTCTCCCGCTTCCAGCCTCAGCTCGTCCGCCGCGTCAAGCTCTATACCAAGGAGACCCCGCTCTTCGAGCACTTCGGCATCCAGGAAGAGATCTCGAAGGCCCTTAAGTCCAAGGTCTGGCTCAAGTCCGGCGGCTCCATCGTCATCAACCAGACCGAAGCCCTCGTCGCCATCGACATCAACACCGGCAAGTACGTCGGCAAGACCGCACGCCTTGAAGACACCATCGTCAAGACCAACCTCGACGCCATCCCCGAGATCGTCCGCCAGATCCGCCTCCGCGACCTCGGCGGCATCATCGTCATCGACTTCATCGACATGGACGAGCGCAAGAACCGCAACCGCGTCCTCGCCGCCCTTGAAGAAGAGCTCAAGCACGACCGCGCTCCTTCCAAGGTGCTCCAGTTCAATGACTTTGGACTCGTTGCCATCACCCGCAAACGCGTCAAGCAGTCCCTCGAGCGCACCCTCTCCGTTCAGTGCGAAACCTGCACCGGCACGGGCATGGTCAAGAGCCCCATCACCGTCTGCAACGAGATCTATACGGAAATGCGCAAGATGGTGAAGCACTTCGATGGCAAGGACGTCATGCTCCGCGTCCACCCCGAGGTTGTCAAGCAGCTCAAGAACAACAACGGCCGCTGGATCAATGAGCTCGAAGAACTGGTCGCGAAGACCATCATCATCAAGAGTGATGCCGCCCTTCACCCCGAACAGTTCGACATCCACTAGACACAACCACGCGGCGCAATGGCCAGGCGGGTGGGGTAGTTTCTCAAGCACCATCGAGTAGCTACCCCACTCATGCCCGGTGCGCAGGGCGCAAGCCCGTTACGCCCCCATATCGTCCCGGCCAAACATTTTCACTTCCCTGCGCATCCATCTCAGCAGTTCCGGGTTCGCACCTGTGACGCTGAGGGTGCGCCCACCCATGGGCGCATGCCCCGCATCCATCCGCAGCCGGATCAAGAGGAGTTACAAACCAGATGGCCTTCCCCCAGAACCACAGCTCCCGCCAGACGCGCACCCTTGCACGCGGCGCGGCTCGCCTCTTTCTCACCACAACCGCGCTCTGCGCCCTTGCTGTCCTTCCGCTCCGCGCCCAGCAGCCGACCTACTCCACCTCCAGCAACGCCGGGCTTACGGGTGGCGAAGACATCGACGGCCGCTCGCTCGCCTCGCCGCCCGCCCCAGCCGCAGCTGCGCCCCAGTACGGCGGCGGCTACGGCGGCTACAACGGCTACCATGAGAGCCGCTTTAGCCACATCGCCATTGAGGCCGGTGGTGGCTTTACCGCGCCCGTCGGCAACGCTGCCAGCGGCGGCTTTACCGGCCTGGTGGGCAACGGGCAGAAGTACCCCTCCATCACCTGGGGCGGCAACATCATCGCCGGCGCCGGGTGGAACTTCAGCAAGCGCTTCTCCACCCTTGCCGAATACTCCTTCAACTCCAACAAGATTCCCGGGCGCACCCTCTCCGCTATCGCTCTGAGCGATGGCACCAACCCGCCGGGCGGCAACGTTCACACCTGGGCCCTGACGCTTGAGCCCATGTTCTACTACGCCAACAGCCCCAAGCATAAGTACGGCGGCTACGTCATCGGCGGTGGTGGCTTCTACCGCAAGGTCACCAGCTTTACCGAGCCCGTGCAGTACTGCGAGTACACCTACTACGGAGAGATCTGCGGCTACGTCAACGCCGTCGCTGCTCACTTCTCCGCCAACGCCGGCGGCGTCAACCTCGGTACCGGCATGACCTACAAGCTCTTCGGACCGGACAGCAGCGCCAAGCTCTTCGCCGAGGCCCGCTACGTCTTCGTCGACACGCCACGCTTCACCGGCGGCAACCCCGAGACCGGCACAGAAGAGCTCATCCCGGTCACCGTAGGCCTCCGCTTCTAACCACCTGCGGTGGGGCCGCCCCCTGCGGTGGGGCCGCCCCCTGCGGTGAGGCCGCCACCTGCGGTGGGGCCGGAGCGCCTGCGGCGCGGCTCCGATGTCGCAGAGGCTGCTTTCTCGTTGGCAGCCTCTGCGACCCGATACAGCCACAATTACCTGCGTTCGGCTCTCGCCTGCACAGAGAAACGCCCATCTGTGCTAGCGCCTCCTACCACAAGAATGTTCCACGTGGAACATCCACCCGCCCCAAAATGTTCCACGTGGAACATTCGGTTAAAACACTCGTAACAGCGGTCACTTCCCCTGCACCACCGCCTCGACCGCGTCCGCAGTCTTGGGCAGCGCCTCCGTCAGATCGATCAACTTCCCGTCCGGCGACGCGTAAAACACATCCTCGATCCGCACCCCGATCTTCTCCTCGGGAATGTAAATTCCGGGCTCGATCGTAAACACCTGCCCCCGCTCGATCGGCTTGCTGCGATCGAAGGGATCATGCACATCGATCCCCACGCCGTGGCCGATGCCATGGATAAAATACCTGCCCAGACCTTCGCCGTGCAGGTCCTTGCCATGCGCGTTCATGTACTTCCAGGCGATCGTGTCGAGCGAGTTCGGGTCCTCGTGGTAGCTGTCGCCGATGCGCGACTTGCCGGCTACAAACGCGTCCATCGCCGCCTTCTGCGCACCCAAGACAATGTCATAGATCTCGCGCTGGCGCGGCGTGAAGTGCCCGCTCACCGGCAGCGTCCGCGTGATGTCCGACGCATACATGGAGTACTCACCGGCCGCGTCCACCACCACCACATCGCCTGCCTGCATCGTGTCTTCGTCCGCCGAGTAGTGCAGTTCCGTCGAGTTGATACCCGACCCGACGATCGATGGATAGGAGGGCCGCTCGCATCCGTTCGCCAGCAGAGTCGCATAAAGGATCCCCTCCACCACGCGCTCCTTCTGCCCCGGATGAATCGACCGCATCATGGCGAACTGCGCCTGGACCGACGCGTCAGAAGCCTTGCGCAGCAGCGCGATTTCGCCTGCATCCTTCACCGACCGCAGCTCTTGGATTGGCGCGCTCACATCGAGAAGCGAGGGCGCCTTCGCGCTCCCGATCGAGCTTGCAGTCAGCGTCGCCAGAGCGGCCGTCGCCTCAGACGATGCCTCGCCCCACAGCAGCGTGTGCCGGTCTTCGGCAAAGCGCGTGTTGAGCTCCGCCGTAAGCTCGGCCAGCGGCCCTACCCGGTCCACGCCGGCCTTGTGGGCAGCGCCGGCTGTGGCCGCATCGAGCTTCACGCCGGTGTAGAGCTCCATGCGCAGATTGCGCGAAGGCAGCATCAACACTTCGCGATACGGCCGCGCCGCGTGCCCTGCGGTCGCAGCCAAAGGCGCTTCAACGACCAGGGCGGCGCCAGGCTCGTTCCACCCGGTCAGGTAATAAAAGTCCTCGTCCTGCCGCCAGTCCTGATACTCAAGCGCAGGCTCCTCATTGGCGAACAAAACGGCTACGCCGCCCTGCAATTTCTCGGCCAGCGCTACGCGCCGAGCGTGGTATGCCGCAGCAGGTTGCCGCTCCAGAGCATGCGCGCCAAGAGTGAGAACCAGAACACCGGTAGCAGCCAAGTAACGTAGAGATCGCATGAGCAGACCTACACTCCGACAGGAAAGGGTTTGGGTGAGCTTTCGTCGAGGTTCGCCCCGCCGCCCCAGCGATCGAAGCGGCCTTGTAACAGGGAGAGTAACCCGGTGTACCAGTAGCCGATCACGAACAAGAGCAGGAAAGGGATGGTGAAGTAATTCTCATTCGCGATCGCGTACCAGACCGTAGTCGCGAAGTAGCAGCCTATGACTAACTCGATCCAGGGAACGATGCCGAGGCGTTTGCGGTACTTGGTTGCCGCCGTTGATTTTTCGCCGCGCTTTTCCACGCGGTACTTGGGAGTGCGCTTGAAGGAGCTCTGGATGCCAAAGAGCGCTTCCATCACAGCGCGCGTATTGGTCACGGTAAGGCCGATGCCGAGCGCCATGAGGAACGGAACATAGACGATGCTGCGCCACCAGGTGCGCGGGTATAACTCCTTCTGTGAGACGAGATAGAAGGACGAGATAGAAAAGGTCGACATCATCATCAAGGGGAAGTCGATCAGTAACATCTGGAACCAGCCCTGGTAGAAGCGGATGACCATGGCGGGCATGAGCAGCACGGACAGGACCACCATTAGCGGATAACTCAGGTTGGCGGTCAGATGATAGACGGCCTCTATCCTGGTGTGGAAGGGTGCATCGCTCTTCCATACCCGCGGCAGGATCTTTTTTGACGTCTGGATGAGGCCCTTAGCCCAGCGTGCCTGCTGGGTCTTGAAGGCAGTCATCTCGATGGGCAGCTCGGCCGGGCACTCGACGTCCTGCAGGTACTTGAACTTCCAGCCCTTCAGCTGCGCGCGGTAGCTCAGGTCGGTATCTTCCGTGAGCGTATCGTGTTCCCAACCTCCGGCTTCGTCGATGGCCTGCCTGCGCCACATGCCGGCTGTGCCATTGAAGTTGAAGAACACGCCTGCGCGCGAACGGCCGCCATGCTCCAGCACAAAGTG
>DASWUY010000420.1:0-2962 GCA_036401435.1 Acidobacteriaceae bacterium
GCGCGCCGATTACCCACGTCGCCACTCAAGTTATCCTGGGCGACCTCGTTTCCTCCGCCAATCTTAGGGGTGCCTGAGCCACTCTGTCCGCTCCAACGGCCTCCATTTGCCTGTCCCGGCTTTGCACCTTGTCCCGCTTGCCCACCCTGCCCGGGCTGTCCACTGTGGCCGCCTTGGGCGCCTTGCCCTGGCTGCTGGTCTTGGCGGCCCAACGCATTTCGCCCGCGCGCGGTCAACGATTCAACCTGGTCGCGGAAGCGTTCCACATGGTCCAGGGCTGCTGTTTGCTCGTCACCTGGTGAGGTACCCTGGCCAGGTTTGGCCGGGCCCATTCCTTGCTGCGCCTCGTGCACCTGCTGACTCAGTTGTTCCAGGCCCTTGGCGATGCCCTCTTCCGTTCCGTTCGTGCCCGGGTTCACCCCGCGGCGCAGCCAATCCGCAGATCGCTGCACCCGATTGGTCAGGTCGGCCTGGTCCATGCCGCCCAGCGCATCGCGCAGTTTTGAAGCGGGTTGCGGCTGCGTCGGGGCCAACTCACGCGCCGTGTTGCGCAAATTTTTCTCCAGCTGTGCCAAGTCATCGGAAAGTTGTTGCCGGTCTTCCGCCAGCTTGTTGCGCTGCTGCAGCCTGGCAGAGTATTGCTCCTGATTCGGCGCGCTCAATTGCCGAGTCAGGCCACGGAAACGGTCTGCCTGCGAGCGTTCTTCCGTACTGAGACGATCCGTTTCACGGGCCAGAGAATCGAGTTTGCCGGTGGCCTGTTGCTGCTGCGCGCCGCTCATCAAACTAGCAGCTTGGCGGAGCTGGTCGGCCGCCCGCCGTCCCGCGTCGCTACTTTGCTGCTGTCCGGCGCTCTGCTTCATTGCTTCATTTGCGTTGCGCAGACGGTTGAGTGCCTGGGCCACCCGCGGATCGGATCCACTTCCGGCCCCGGCGGACGACGATTGAGACCCCGTTGACTGAGGTTGGCTCGAGGATGACCCACTTGACGAGCCACTCGCGCTCTGCTGTCCCTGCTGTCCCTGTTGCCCTTGCTGTCCCTTTTGAGCCATCTGCTCCATCTGACGTTGCAGCTCTTCAGCCTGACGGCGCAGCATTTCCTGCTGCCAGCGTTCCTGCATAGTTTGAGGCTGATGATGCTGCTGCTGTGCGAGCTCCTCCTGGCGGCGCGCCAGCGCATCGAGCTTCGCCAAAGCATCATCCACTGCTTTGGCATGCTGGTCAGCCGCAGAGCCGGTCTGGGCCGTCTCATACTGGTTCTTCTCCGTGTCCAGTTCCAGATCGAACAAGCTGGCCAAATCACGGCCTGCACCGCCTCCGCCCCCACCACCGCCCCCTTGTTGACCGAACGCAACCTGGATCTTGCGGAAGGTGGCTTCTGCGCGCAACAGATACTGCAGGGCTTTTTGTTCGGCGGGGATGGCGTCGTGCCATTGCGTTAGCTTCAGCTTGTCCGACGACGGCGTCATCGCCGAGGCCGCCGCTTGCATGTCGTGCCCAAAGCTGTTGAACTCCTCGTTGGCCGACGATAAATCCCTGCTCTCCATGCGCGCCGCCAGCGACAGCGCCTGATCCTGCAACTTGGTCTGCACGCCGGAGAGGAACTTGCCCGCCTCGGCCGCATCTTTAGCCGTGGCAGTCTTATCGTTCTGCCGCTTCCACGTTGCGGCAATCAGCTCTTTTTCCCGCTTCGAAATGTCTGTCTGGCTGCCCATACCACCGCCACCGGCCCCGCCGCCGGCCCTCTGCTGCGATTGCGAGAACTCCCGCTCGAAAGGGTCTGCCTGGATAAAAGCCATATCGGTACGAGCTTCGGTGTGACCATCCTTCGCGGTGGCGTAGAGGCTAACCAGATCTCCCGGAATCAGCTTGAAATCCTCCAGGCTCAGCGTAGTCGCGCCGCTCACTTCCTTTGCCCCTGGCTGCTGCGGCAGGTCAATCGTTTTTTCCGGTCCACCGTTGACCGAGTAATGGAGGCTGACCTTGTTCAACGCAAACTGATCTGAGGCCTTTACCCCTACGGTGACCTCCTCAATCGGGTTGGCGCGATAATCGCCGGCCGGCCGGTCGATGGCGACATCCGGCGGGTTCTCCTTGTCGGTCGCAATGAAGTAGTCCTCTGACAAGCGCACCGGCTGACCCTGATCAAGCGCGGCAACATGGTACGCTCCATCCTTCTGCATCAGGATCGACCCCTTGTAGACATTGTCTGCACCGCCGCTCAGCGCAATCTGTTTCCCGTTGTCCAGGGTGAGTTGGCCGTTGTTGAGCGGGCGATCCATCTTCACCGTCAACTCCGCGTTAGTGCCTTCCAGGGCGCGCAGATCGCCACCGTGATCCTCAGAGACCGGGGCCATGCCGGTCCATTTGGGGTAGTGATAGGTCACTTTGAGCTGCTTGACCGAGGGCAGATCCACAACCCGGACTTTGTAATGGCGGGAGGTGAGCGGGCCAGCCTCTACGTAATAGTCAACATCCTCCGGCAGCCCGGCGAAAAGGAACTGGAAGTCGGAAGCGTTCGCAGACTGCATCGCCACTGGTTCCCAGCCGTCCCTTCCGGAACTTTTATAATGCGCAAACAGTCTCACCTTACCGGTCTTCAAACCGATAACGCTGGCGGTGATAAGTTGATCGCTGTTGCGGCGCACAGCAACATCCCCGGGGGTTACACGGATGTCATAGAGCGGAGTAGCCTTGGGTCCGGTCCAGAGCAGCGAAGCTCCATAACCGAGATAGCCGGGACCTGCGGCGACCAGCCAGACCAGCACAGCTACGCAGGCAGCGCCGGCGCCGGCCAGAAAGTACAGCTTGTTGTTGGATACCAGGTTTGCCGGTTGCGCCTGGCCGGCCACGGAGAGGGTGTCGGCGGCGAGCAGCTCGATAAAAGGATCGTTGCCTTTCCTCTCCCGGTCATCGAAGGTAAGTAAACGCTGCTGGAATTCAGGATAGGCGGATTCCGCCA
>DASWUY010000421.1:0-4453 GCA_036401435.1 Acidobacteriaceae bacterium
GGTATGCGGACAATTATTTCGGGCGGGTGAACCTGCATGGGCGGGTGCTGTCGCAGCCCCAGTTTGACGCGGCGGCCGAGATCGGCGGGTATATTCCGGGGCGGTACACGCATGACAAGCTGTTCTTCTACGGCGCGTATAACCCGGCGCTGAATGAGAGCAAGTGGATGGCGCCGACGGCCCCGGCAGGCGATGTGGCCACGCTCTCGGTGCATGGGCCGTTCGCGAACCTGGAGACGATCAACAGCTGGGCGGCCAAGGTGAGCTTCCGCCCGGACGAGATCATGATTGTCGATGCTTCGGCGTTTGGGGACCCGTCGCGCACCAACTCCGGACTGGGCGTGGTGAACGAGGATACGTTTCCGTTCTACCCGAACGCGAACGTGACGAACAACACCAGCTTCAGCCGGTGGAACTACGGCACCCGCAGCGAGTCGCTGCACATCACGTTGACGCCTTCAGCGACCTGGGCGACGAACCTGACGGCGTCGGCGAAGACGAGCCATTTTACAGAGAGCCCGCAGAATCCGGAGCTGTACCAGATCCAGGACTACTCCGGGATCTTTCAGTCGGGGGAGTACAACGCGCAGGGACTGGGGTTCTTTCAGAACCCGAAGACGCAGACCTACACCTTCGGGGTGGATACGGAGAAGACGGTCAAGTTCCTGGGCCAGCAGCATACCTTGTCGTTGGGCTACAACGTCCGGCACGACATCTATGACCTGACCAAGTCGTATACCGGGCCGCAGTTCTCGTTTCCGACGACCAATGCGGCAGGGGTAGCTTCGCCGGCGGGGCTCTCGGGGGCGACGGCGAATGCGACCTTCCAGCTGCAGGCAGCGGATGCAACCTGCCCGCTGCAGTACTGCCCGATGCTGAACGGGACCCAGGTGTACCTGGAGCAGGTGGGCGGGATCTACAGCAGCCTGTTTACGCCTTCAAGCATGAGCTACAACGTGGCCTGGGCCAATGACAACTTCGACATCGGGCACCGGGTCACGATCAATGCAGGCATACGGTGGGACCAGGAGCAGCTGAACGGTATTTCGCAGTCGTACGTGTTCACGGACAACTGGTCGCCGCGGCTGGGCATTAATATCGACCCGAAGGGCGATCGCAAGCAGAAGATCTTCTTCAACTGGGGGCGGTACACGCAGGAGCTGCCGGAGGATGCGGCGATCCGTTCGCTCGGCCAGGAGCTGGACATCTACAACGTGAACTGGACGCCGCAGAACGATGGGCACGGGAACGCCATCGTCAATGCGAATGGCACGGTGAACCCGATCCTGGACGCGGCGCACCTGATCAGCGGCGTAGGCGCGGCGGGCAATGAGGGAAGCGCGGTCTCTTACAGCAGCTCTTCCTTTCCGGAGTTGATCCAGCCGGGCACCAAGCTGAATTTTGAAGAAGAGTTTGTAGGCGGGATCGAGAAGCAGATTGCGGGCTTTGCCATCAAGGCGCGGTATACGGATCGGCGGCTGTTACGTATTCTGGAAGACCAGTCGGGAGCCTCGCCCGAGGGCGCGCAGAGCGGGTTTGTGGGGCAGAGCTTCCTGCTCGGGAATCCGAGTTCAAAGTCGGACTACTTCACCAACGAGATTGAGACACCCTACACCTACAACGCCGCGCTGCCCAACCACGGGGCGCCGGCGAACTGCCAGCAGGACTACAACCGGACGCCGACGGCCGATGACGGCCGGGGCATCGGTGGGCCGTTCATCAATAGCGCCGGGGTGGTTGCGGGGCCGGGCGGGGTGTGCGGCAGCAACGGTCCGAATGCGGGCGCGCCGGTGCCGGATGGCATGCCGGACGGGGAGCCGAACCCGCGACGCCACTATCAGGCGGTGGAGCTGGAAGCGAATCGGAACTTCAGCCGTAACTTCCTGCTGCGGGTGAACTATCGCTGGGCAAAGTTGTACGGGAACTACGAGGGCTTGTACCGCAACGACAATGGGCAGTCAGATCCCGGGATCAGCTCGCTGTTCGACTTCAGCCAGGGTGTGCTGGACATGCTGGGCGACCAGTATGTTCCGGGCTTCCTGAACACGGACCGGCGTAACGTGGGCAATGTGTATGGCTCCTACGTGGTGCCGAGCGGGTTCATGAAGCGGCTAACGGCGGGCATGGGCTTCCGCGGGAGCTCCGGGCAGCCGATCACGAACTTTGGCGCGCACCCGGTGTATCACTCCTCGGGCGAGATCCCGCTGGGCGGGCGCGGGTCCGAGGGGCGGAACGCGTCGAACTACCAGCTGGACGTGCACACGGACTACCCCACCAAGCTGGGTGAGAAGTACAGCCTGAAGGTGGCCTTCGATGCGTTCAACATCACCAACTCGCGGTCGCTGCTGTCGGTGGACCAGGATAGCGCGCTGTCTTACGGGGACCCGAACAAGGACTTCCTGAAGCCGCTCGCCTTCCAGCGGGCGATCTACGGGCGCGGGTCGGTGCGTCTGGAGTTCTGAGCGGGCCTCGACAGCTTTGAAGTGTAGGTGGTTTGCGGCGTGGCTTCTTTCGAGAGGCCACGCTGTTGTTGTTTGTGGCCTCGGGAAGCTTTGCCGGATGCGACGGGGCTGCAGCCGGAGCGGGGTGCATGGACGAGGCGAGACCATCGCAGACGGCATTGAGCGTGGCACTGCGGCGCGCGGCGCACCAGTTGTATGACGAGCCGGTGGTCTTCGCCGATCCGGTGGCGGTGGCGATCCTGGGCGGCGAGTACGCGGCGGCGCTGGGGCGGACGCCGAGGAGGGTGGACCGGCCCTACTCGCTGGGGCTGCGGGCGTACCTGGTGGCGCGCAGCCGGTTTGCAGAAGAGGGGCTGGGGCGGGCGGTGGCGGCAGGCGTGCGCCAGTACGTGCTGCTGGGGGCGGGGCTGGACACGTTCGCCTATCGCAATCCGTATCAGGGTCTGCGGGTGTTTGAGGTAGACCATCCGGCGACCCAGGCATGGAAGCGCGGGCTGCTGGAGCGGAACGGGATCGCGGAGCCGGAGTGGGTGCGCTATGTGCCGGTGGACTTCGAGCGGCAATCGCTTGCGGCGGAGCTTGCGGCAGGGGGCTTCGACGCGGGGCAACCGGCGTTCTTGAGCTGCCTGGGGGTGGTGCCGTACCTGACGCTGGGCGCCTTCCGGGCGACGGTCGGCTTTGTGGCGGGGCTGGCGCCGGGGACGGGGCTGGCGCTCGATTATGGGCAGCCACGCGCGGTGCTGCCGCCGCTGGAGCAGCTGGCGCATGACTCGCTGGCGTCGCGGGTGGAGGCGCGCGGCGAGCCGCTGCAGCTGTTCTTCACTCCGGGCGAGATGGCAGGGGAACTGGGAGCGTTTGCGGGCCATTGAGGACCTGGGGCGGGAGGAGATCAATGGGCGGTACTTTCGCGTGGAGGGAAGGCCGCGGCGGGATGGGCTGGAGCTGCGGGGAGAGGCGGGACGGCTGCTGCTGGCGTGGCGGTGAAGGGGCCCGCGGTGCGGTTGGTAGGATGGCAGGATGATGGCAGAGACGAGGCGTGCGCTGGTAACGGGAGGCGCGGGGCTGATCGGCTCGCACCTGGTGGACCTGCTGGTGCGGGAGGGGTGGCGGGTGCGCATCCTGGACAACCTGGAGCCGCAGACGCACAAGCATGGCAGGCCGGCGTGGGTGAATGCTGCGGCGGAGTTCCGGCAGGGGGAGATCCAGGATTACGGGACGGTGCGGTCGGCGCTGGAAGACGTGGACGTGGTGTTTCACCAGGCGGCGTACGGCGGGTACATGCCGGAGATGGCGAAGTATGTGCTGGTAAACAGCTTTGGTACGGCGCAGATGCTGGAGATGATTCGCGACGAGCGGCTGCCGGTGAAGAAGGTGGTGGTGGCGAGCTCGCAGGCGGTGTACAGCGAGGGGGCGGCGCGGTGCCCGGCGCACGGGGATGTGGTTCCGGTGCTGCGGCCGGCGGAGCAGCTGCGCGCGGGTGACTTCAGCGTGCACTGCCCGGTGTGTGGGGAGGCGACGAGTTCGATCCCGACGCCCGAGTCAACGCCGGGCGGGGGCGAGACGGTGTATGCGCTGACCAAGGTGGACCAGGAGCGGCTGGTGCTGCTATGGGGCAAGCAGACCGGGATTCCCACAGTAGCGCTGCGGTACTCATGCACCTACGGGCCGCGGCAGTCGTTGTTCAACCCCTACACAGGGGTGATTGCGATCTTCTGCACGCGGCTGCTGAACCAGATGGCGCCGGTGGTGTATGAGGATGGGGAGCAGACGCGCGACCTGTGCTTTGTGGAAGACATTGCGCGGGCCAACCTGCTGGTGGCGACGACAGACAGGCTGGACGGGTTGGCGGTGAACGTGGGGAGTGGGCGGGCGACGAGCGTGAACCAGCTGGCGAGGATCATCGCCGAGCGGCTGGGGGTGGGAATCGAGCCGATGGCGCGGGGGGAGTTTCGCCCGGGCGAGATACGGTCGCTGATCTCGGACATCAGCCG
>DASWUY010000422.1:0-3063 GCA_036401435.1 Acidobacteriaceae bacterium
GGCAGGGCTGGCAGTTGCCGGGCATCGTTCTCGCCTCGGGCAGCCGTGGCCCTCGTGCCGCGAGCAACGCAGCCCGCTGCGGCACGGTCTTCAGCCCCTGCTGCGTCACCAAGGACACAGCCCGCTGCGGCACGGTCTTCAGCCCCTGCTGCGTCATCAGCGACACAGCCCGTTCCGGCACAGTCTCAGGCCCCCGCGCCGTCAGCGACGACTGCGTCGTGTCACCCGCTCAGCGATGAAGGAAACTGCTACGAACCGGGTGAATACTGCCGCGACGATGATCACGGCACGAGCGGCGTCGCTGGGGACGGCAAGACGATTACCTGCGAAGACAACGACGGCTGGCGGTGGGAACCGGCGTAACTAATTGCCGAGGCTAATGCCAGTTGAGCCGGAACCATGCCGCGCGGCTGTTATCGTCGCCGTCGATTCCCCAGTTACCGTCTCCAGCGGTGATGGCAACGATGTGAAGCCCGCGCCCGCGCTCCTCGTCATGCTCGTCCTGCACCCACACGCCGCCTTGGTCGGCCACTTCCACCCGCGCATGGTCACCGGGGTAAAGCGTCACACGCACGGCAAACGTCCGCGCGGGGTGGCCAGACCGGCTGTGCAAGATGGCGTTAGTCGCCAGTTCGGACGTCAGCAAGACCAGGTCGTCCGCTACCGGGCACGCGGCGGCCACCTTCGCCAGGTCAGCGCGGACGCGCCGCGCCTGGTCGAGAGTGCCCGGATAGTTACGTTCAAAGGTGATCGCCTCGGGTACCCCGGAGGTCTGTGTACGCACGGGCTTGCGCCCCCTTTCGTGCCTGCGTGCTAGCAGCGTGCACGCTCAAGGGTGCGCATGGTGGTTACCGGCTGGCATCTGGCAACCGTTGCCGAGGCTGGCAACCCCGCGTTAGAACGTCCGGAGACCAAGACGCAGACGGGGCACCCCCGGAAACCGAGGATGCCCCGCTAGTACGGGCCGTCGTCTAGAGCGTGGTCACTTCATCTCCATGATGAAGGCTCGCCACGCGCTGGCGGGCAAGCTCAGGACGCCGCTCTCGCGATCCTTGGTGTCGCGCACCATCACCGCGTCGGCGGTGTTGGCGACCTCTACGCACTCGCCGCCGTTCGCACCTGAGTAGGTGGCTGTACGCCAGTTGCCTGCTGTGTCCATTCGCGTGCACCCTCTTCGATCAGGCGGAGGCTTTCGGTGCCTCGCAGTGCTTCGGTTCTGAGCGCATCAAACCTGCCCGACAGTTCCAGGATCACGCGAGAGTCTTCGAATACCTGCCCGGTCAGCGCGGTTTCAATATACGCCGCTGATCCGGTCGCCGCTTCGGCCAACGCGAAGCCCCCCGTCAGCTCGGCATGCGCAACGTTGGGTACCACCTGAACGGTGACATTCGGCAGTTCGGCGAGGTCAAGCAGGCGCTTGAGCTGATCGGCCATGATCAGCGGGCTTCCGGTGCGGCGCCGCACCGAAGCCTCATCGATGAGGAACCACACCATCGGCGCTGAGGGCATCTCGCGGGTGAGAATCGTCTGCCGGGCCATCCGCGCGCCAAGTCGCTCCGCGACCTGGTCAGCGGTGGCACCGGGGAACGTCCGCAGTAGCGCCAGAGCGTACGCCTCGGTTTGCAGCAGCCCCGACAGTGATGAGGGTTGCCAGATTCGCAGGTTGACCGCGCGTTGCTCGTGCTCGATCCAGTTGCGGAACCATGGCGGCATCGCTGACCACTGCCGACTGTCCTCGTAGAAACGGAGAAACCAGCCGCCACGCTGGGGAAACGCAAGGTCGCACATGTGCGCGAACTTCTTCGTGGGCGCCCGAACGCCGCGCTCGACACGCGAGACCTGACTCTTGTGATAGCCGACAACGCGCCCCATCTGGGCCAGCGTCATGTCCGCCGCGATCCTTGCCCGCTGAACCTCACGCCCGAAGTGCAGCGCGGGGTTGCTCGCGTCAGCGTTCATCGTGAACACCTCATGCCGCGCAAGTGGCAGGACCCGCACGCGTGCACGGATCATGTTCAGTGGTCGGCGGGGTCGTTGGGAACGGTTGCGCGTAAGAGCGACCGAGCGACCCCGCCGGCATCCAACAGGTTACCCGAGCCTGTATCACCCTGTCTACATACGTGTGACGTTGACTCTACGCATGCGACGTTAGACCTATACAACTAAAGTTGTCTATGTGACAGGTGGGCGCACTGACCGTATTGACCCGATCGCCCCCATTCCGCCATACCGGCAGGTCGCGGAAATCGTTCGTCGGCGTATCGACTCAGGCAAGTACCGACCGGACACCCGGATACCAACCGAGAGCGAGCTGGTTGAAGAGTTCGAGGTCGCAAGGACTACGGCGCGGCGCGCGGTGGCTGTCTTGCGGGAGGAAGGGTTGATCTATACCGTCCCCAACCGTGGCAGCTACGTAGCTTCCAAGGCACCCAAGTCTGGCGAGTGAACCGATGACGCTTTCCGTCCGTATCACTACATAGTGTGAGAAGTCAGCATACTGTTAGCGAGGGCGAGCGACCAAAGGGAACGGGCAGCGCGCCACATGCCAGTGCCACCCGCCACCGTGCGGGTACCTGTTCACCGCGTCCGCGCGTGTCCAGACGGACGAGACGCCGACGCGGATCTCAGCGTGGCCACGGGTGCGGACCGCCTCTCCAGTAGCCGCGCATGCAGGTAATCGCGAAATGGTCAGGTCATCAGGCCGATCTGCTGCGGCAAGCCTTCCGCATGACCAACGAGTCATTCGCTGGTCACCTGGGGGTTTCTCCACGCACTGTCGCCAACTGGCGGGGCAACCCGGGGGTTATCCCTCGGGCGGTGATCCAGGACATCCTCGACGCGGCGCTTGAGCATGCCCAGGATCGAGTAAAAGCTCAGTTCGCTCTGCTGATCGGCGAGGCGGAAAACGGCAAGCAAGGGACTGACCACCTGGCCGCATTTCAGGAATCACTTAATGATGCAAACAGCTCGGAGATTGAAGGTTCCGAACTTCTAGAATCAATAAAAGGCCATATTCAGGAGATCGTGGCGCTGGATAACCGATTTGGCGGTGCAGATCTCCTC
>DASWUY010000423.1:0-6171 GCA_036401435.1 Acidobacteriaceae bacterium
GTCAACTCCAGGTCATTCGGGCTGTCCTCGACGATCAGAATGGGCTTGGGCACGCGATCGGTCTCCTCCTTCCACCAGAGTGGCGGGAAGGCTGAAGCAAAACGTGGCGCCCTCGCCCGTCTTCCCTTCAGCCCACGTCCGACCGCCATGTCGGCTCACAATCCTGCGAACATTCGCCAGCCCTATGCCGGTGCCCTCAAACTCTTCCGCCCGGTGCAGCCGCTGGAACACCCCAAACAGCTTGTCTGCGTAGCTCTGGTCAAAGCCCGCACCGTTGTCCTTCACCAGCACGACGACTTCCCGGCCCTCTTCGTACGCACCTACCTCTACCCGCGCCGCTGCCACCTTGGCCGTATACTTCACCGCATTTGACAGCAGGTTGCGCACCACCTGGCGTATCAGCGCCGCATCCCCCAGCACCACCGGCAAGGCCCCACGCTTGTATTCGATGCTGCGGCCACGCCCTTCATCCTGGAAAACAGCGCTCCATTCTTCGTCCATCAACCGTTCCAGGTTCACCGCCATCCGCTCCAGCGACACCCGCGCAATGCGGGAGAGGTCGAGCAGGCTGTCTACCAGCAGCCCCGCAAACCGGGCCGACTCCATGATGGTGCCAAGATAATGCCGCCCCCTCCCGCTCATGCGGTCCCACTCCTCTTCGCGCAGCATCTCGGAGAAGCCGGAAATATGGCGGAAGGGCGCGCGCAGGTCATGCGACACCGAATAGGAAAAGGCTTCCAGCTCCTCGTTGGCCACCTTCAGACCAGCCGCCATCTCGGCCAGCTCCTCGGCACGCTTCAACACGATCTCCAGCACCCCGCGGCGAAACTCCACCGCCGCACCCATCTCCTCCGTCGTCCACCTGCGTGACCGGCAACGCACCATCTGCGACCACGCCTCAAACGAGTGCCGCGGATCAACCACCGCCTCCGCTTCCTTCCATCCACCATCGGCTGGCACCGCAGGCTTGCGCGGATCGCCCGCCCACTTCACCGTCGTCACCAGCTCGGCGCGAAACCAAATCACCTGCGTCCGGTTCACCTTCGACAGCGACGCAGCCAGAACGCCGCTCGCACTCTTCACATACGCCACGGCCGCCGGATACTGGTCGCTCAGCGCGCTTGAAACAAACACCTCATCCGTCTTCGCCGCAGCCAGCCAGTCCGCCAGGTCTGACACTTCTGCCTCTGTCGGCGTGGTGCCCACCAGGTGAATGCCCCCGTCCCGCACCACCGCCGCGCCCTCTGCCTCCACCAGGCTCATCAGCAGATCCGCATGCTGCAGCAGGCCGTCCATATACTGCGCACTGCCCGCCATGGCCGCCAGCAACCTGCTCTGCACAGAGCGCGAAGCGAGCACCCGGCTCAGGTGCGCGCGAGCCTGCTGCGACTCGATCTGCGCAGCCACCGCCTGCATGATCCAGTCGCACGCCGAGCGCACGCGCAGCGGCACGTAGCGAGGTTGGTGATGGTGACACGACACCAGTCCCCACAGTCGCTGGTTCACCAAAATCGACACGGACATGGAACACGCCGTGCCCATATTGCGCATGTACGCCCGGTGTACCGGCGAAACACTGCGCAGCACCGAGGAGGACAGGTCCAACTCAAAGGGCTGGCCCGCGGCGCCCCCTTCCGAGACCAGCGGCGACGGCGTGTAGTCCACATCCGGAATAATGCGCACGCGGTTGCGCTCATACATCCGCCTGGCCTGCTGGGGTACGTCCGATGCCGGAAAGTGCAGCCCCAGGTACGAGTCAAACTCGCTCCCGTGATCCTCCGCCAGCACCACCCCGTGGCCCTCTTCGTCGAAGCAATACAGCACCACCCTCCCGCACCCCGTGAGCGCGCGCAACTCCACCACCGCCGCCCCCAGCACCTCGTCCACGCTGCGGTCGCCGCGATTCAGCGAGATGAAATTGAACAGGCGCGCATCCAGCGCCCCCGCGTCCACAGGCGAGCGCACGTGTTCAAACTCGACTACGATCCTCGCCTCGCCCTCTGTGCCACTGCGGTGCGCCAGCACCTCAAAGGCGGCGCCTCCGTCCTCGCCTGCATGCAGCAGCGAAAGCAGCCGCGGCGCACTCGAGATCTCCGCCTGCGTCAGCTCTGCCGCCAGGCGCTGGCCACGCTCCGCACCCAGCACCTCCGCCGGGGTGCTGCCAAAGACCGACTGCAGAGGCTGACCCAGGTAGCCGGCTGCATTCTCGCTCGCCTCGCGTACCCGCAGCGTCTCAGGATCGAGCGAGAGCAGGAAGCCGTGCGGTTGAATGCTGCCCGGGATGTGGATCGGCTCCCGGTCGCAGCTCGACAGGTCAACCGCAGCGGCGCCTACGCCATGCAGACTGGGAGCGCCGGTCCCTTCCAGAGCAGCAGCCGCGCGCGGCACTGCGGAGCCCGCCGACAAATTGTCGCCCCTCTCCACCACGCAGCCTTCCCCCGCCCGCCATGGGCGCCTGCCTTCCTCTACTCGGATGCACCTGCACCCACGTGCCGGCAACTCAATCGCTCTGCGCTTCTACCTGGCGCATTTGCATGCGCGCCCTCCTCCGGCCGTGCGTCCTCTCCATGCATCGAATTGCAGGGACCAAGGGAGAGCAACACGCATCCATGAAGCAGCAGACTACCGAGCAAGCGACCCCCGCCAGGCGGCGCCCCGTTGCGCACCAGTCAGCCCAGGCTACCCCGTGGTCCCAACTGCACCGCGAGGCCAGGCAGCGATTTGGCATCTCTCACTTCCGCCCCGGGCAACGGGAGGTACTGCAGGCGACCTTCGCAGGCAAATCCGTGCTCGCCCTCATGCCCACCGGCTCCGGCAAAAGCCTCTGCTACCAGCTCCCTGCTCTCTTCCTCCCCAAGCCCGTGGTCGTCGTCTCCCCCCTCATCGCCCTCATGCAAGACCAGCAGGCCAAGGCCGGCAAGGCTAACATCGCGGTCGAGAAGATCGATTCCACCCTCACCCAATCCCAACAGGCCCAGGTCACCGAGCTCATCGATCAGGGCATTCCGCAGCTGCTTTACGTCACCCCGGAGCGGCTCGAAAATCCCGAGTTCCTCGATCACCTCTCGAAGACCGGCATCAGCCTGCTCGCAGTCGATGAGGCCCACTGCGTCTCCCAATGGGGACACGACTTCCGTCCCGCATACATGGGCCTCAAAGATGCCCGGCGCCGACTCGGCAACCCACCCGTGCTCGCCCTCACCGCCACCGCGACAGAAGAGGTGGCGGAGGACATCCTGACCCAGCTTGGCGCCAAAGATGCCGTCGTCGTCGACACGGGTACCGAGCGCCCCAACCTGATCTTCTCCGTCCATCACACCGTCAACACCGAGGCCAAGCAGAGGCGCCTGCTGGACATGATTCGCGCTGAAGCGGGCACCGGCATCGTCTACGTAGCCAGCGTCCGTACAGCAGGCGAACTGCATGCCTGCCTGGTGGAGAGCGGCGTAGCCGCCGGCCTCTACCATGGCCGCCTGGCCGCCAAACAGCGCGCCCAGACCCAGGCATGCTTCATGCGCGGCGACTACAAGGTGCTCGTCGCCACCAAGGCCTTCGGCATGGGCATCGACAAGCCGGACATCCGGTTTGTCTACCACTATGAGTTTCCTGACTCCCTCGAGAGCTACTACCAGGAGGCGGGCCGCGCCGGCCGGGATGGCCTGCCCGCCAGCGCCGTCTTGCTCTACCGCCTTGAAGACCGCCGCATCCAGCGCTTCTTCCAGGTCGGGCGGTATCCCCGCCTTGACGAGTTGCAGGCAGTGTTCGGCAGCCTCGAACAGCCGGCCGCCGCTCCAGAGGTCGCGGAAAAGTCCGGCGTCGCCCCCCGGCGCGCCCAGGCCATCCTCCATCTCCTGCGCCAGAACGGCCTCATCCGCCGCACCCAGCGCGGCTACGCCCGCAAGGCTCGGGGCGTCACGGACGCCGAGCTGGAAGCCGTGCTCACAAGCCTCTCCGACCGAGCCGCGACCGACAGAAATCGTCTCGACGAGATGATGCACTACGCCGAAAGCGCCACCTGCCGCAAGCAGCTGCTGCGCACCTACTTTGCCGAGCAGCAGGGCGAGCCCTGCGGCGCCTGCGACAGCTGCCGCGACCGCAAGACTCCCGGCGCCGCCGAAGACCTGCCCCACTCCCAGCGGGAAGAAGCCTATGAAATCGTTACCAGCGTCGGCCCCGTGCTCACCACCGCACCTGAGACCTTGCCCGATCGCAACGCACCCGTTTACGCCAAGGGAGATGCGGTCCTGCACCGCCGCTTCGGCACCGGCCAGGTGCTCGACCAGGAAGGCGACAACCTGCTCGTACGCTTTCCCGACAGCGTGCGCCGGGTACGGCTTACCTACGTCGTGGCTGCACCCCGTTCATCCAATCCCACGCCCACCGTCTAGCCCCGCGGACAGGCCTACTTCCCAGCCCGGCCTGTTCCCTTGGCGGAAGGCGTCGCCATCAGCTCCGACACAGCCGCTCCCGGCTCTACCACGACAACATCGGTGACGAGCGGCGCTGGCGCCTCGGCCGCGAGTTCCGACTTCAGTCCAGGCTCCGCCTCTGCACCCGCCTCACCGATGCCGACATCCTCTGTCACAGCACCTGCTTCAACCTCTTCCGGCCCCAGCGCCATTTCCAGTTGATACAGTGCCTTCGCCGCCGCGCTGCACCCGTCGAGCAGAGTGCGCTCTAAGGCCAGCACCTCTGGCTTCGCAATTACGGGCTGCGACGCCAGCACCGCAAGCTCCGGCAGCGCATGCCACCACAGCAACGCCTCAAAGCTCTCCTTGTTGAAGTAGGTCACGCCCTCTGCCTCGTGCACGCCGGTCAGCCACCTTACATCCGGCTCATCCCACACCTGCGCTGCAAAGCCGGCAATGGCAGACTCAGCCAGCCCCGTTTCTACATCCCCGCTATCCGCATCCTCCGCCGCCGGCGTCCCCGCCCGCCGTACACCCTCTGCCAGCGCCAGCCTCACCCGCGCCGCCGCCCGCCACGTATCCTCTCCCCTGAAGCTGAGCGCCCCAAACACCTCTGCCAGCACATGCCGCAGGCGGAAGCGGTCAAACGCCGCCAGGGCCGGCGCGCTTCCATCCTCCACGTCAAGCGACTCGCCCAGCACCGCGATCACCGCCCAGGCCAGCACCGGCGCCCAGATAGACCCGGCATTCTGCGCCGGGCTGCGGCTGGGCAGCACACCCCGCGCCTCGCACGGCCAGGGCGCCGCAAACAAGGCCTCCAGCTGCGGTATGCGCAGCACGGCATGCAAGCGCTCCCGCAGTCTCGTCTCGAGCAGCGCTGCTTCGCTTTTCACCAGCGTCGCCTGCCGCTCCGCCTCAGCCGCTCCCTCCTCCACAACCGGCGAGAGCGCCGGCGGAGGCGCGATCCGCGCAAAGTACGTAGCCCGCGCCTCCTCGACAAAGTGCACACTGCAGCGTAGGAACTCCGCCTCCGCCTCGTTCTCCGGCAAGCGCGCGCCTCTCCCCGCACCGCGCGTCGCCGGCCGCAGCCGGTTCGGCGCCTCCATCTCTTCTGACAGCACCGCCATCTTGCGCACCAGGCCAGGCGACAGCACCCGGCGCAGCGCGTCATGCACAGGGGCAAGCTCCAGCGACAGCAGCGCCCCGTCCAAGTCCTCCACGCCCCGTCCCCTCAGGTGGTCGTGCAGACGATCCCAGCTGTGCTCCGCGTCCACTTGCAGCTCGCGCCAGTCCACCAGCACCGCGTACTGGTAGGCGCGCAACTCAAAGTACAAGCCATGCTGCACCAGGTCCGACGCCCGGCGCAGAAAGCTCAGCCCCGACGCGCTCTCGCGATACGCGAAGTAGCGATCCGGATCGTTCGGCAGCGCCAGCGCCTGGTCCAGCGACTGCTGCCGCAGCGTGCCCGCACCCTTGTCCATGTAGGCAGCCGACCGATGGATCGTCCCTCTCGAGTCGCCGTAGTGGTTGTTGTACACAATCAGCGCGCGCTGATCGCCCCGGCGGTTCGAGTACGCGAAGACATGCTCGTCTACTGAGCCGTTGTCGCTCCACAGGTCATACAGCAGGAAGTTTTCACTCTCTGCAAACAGCGCCCGGTTCTTCAGCAGCGGTGCGATCTCCCGGTTGTGGCGATCCACCAGCTCCCGGTCCGGCGTCTCCTCATAGCGCGGCCGGTAGTACTCCATCCCATATTTCTCGG
>DASWUY010000424.1:0-3867 GCA_036401435.1 Acidobacteriaceae bacterium
AGTTGAAGGATCCAGCAGCATTTGAGCGGCAGATCTTTATCAAGCAGAATGCGGCATGGCTGCTGGAGCAGGAGCTGCGGGAACTGGCTCCGGGCGAGGAGATTGCGATCGGCACCGCTACTGATCCCTATCAGCCGGTGGAGCGCCGCGCTCGGGTCACACGCAGCATCCTCGAGGTACTGGCCCGGCGGAGTGAACACCGCATCGGGATCGTGACCAAATCCACGCTGATCGAGCGCGACATTGACCTGCTGCAGCAGATCGCCGGGAAGAACGAGCTGGTGGTGCACCTGACGATCACGACGCCTGACGCGGCGCTGGCCCGGCAGCTGGAGCCGCGGGCTCCGCGTCCGGATCTGCGCTTTGCTACCGTGCGCCGACTGCGGGAGGCTGGCCTGCGGACCGGGGTGCTGTGCTCGCCGCTGCTGCCCGGGCTGACCGACAACGCAGAGGCGCTGAACCGGATGGCGAAGCTTGCGAAGGCGGCGGACGCGAGTTTCTTTGCCGCCCAGCCGCTGTTTCTGAAGCCATGCTCGCGGCCGGTGTTTCTGGACTTCATCCGCGAGCACTACCCGGCGCTCGTGGCCAGCTATGCGGCGCGCTACGATGCAGACGCCTTTGTAGGCAAAGCGTACGCGGACCGCCTGGCGCAGCTGGTGCGGGCGGTGGTGCAGAAGCATGGGCTGGAGGGGCGGAGCACGGACGCCGTCCTTACCCGCGACGTGGGCCGGGCGACCGAGACGGAACCCGCGCAGCAGCGGCTGTGGGCCTGAGGGGGCAGGCGCGGCTGCGAGTGGCTAGCGGGTCACCAGGACTTCGTAGAGGTTGTCCTTGGCCAGGAAAAAGCGCGTGTTGCTGAAGGCGAAGAAGAGCTTTTCGATATTGCGATTGGTGTACACGCGGCGCACCGGGAAGCTCTCGGTCTGCTGTATCTCGACGGCATCTGTGTCGGTGAGGTGATAGCGGTAGAAAGCGGTGTCCGGTCCCGTGGTCTTGGTGTGGAAGATGGCGAGGACGCGGCCGCCGGGGAGCATGGCCGCATGCAGCTGGGCGAGCAGCGGGCGCACGAGTGGTTCGGGAATATAGTCGAGCGTGGTCCAGAGCAGGACGACGTCGAACTGGCGGCCGCCGAAGTCCATATTCTGCTGGAAGAAGCCTTCGGTGTTGAAGCCGGGAGCGGCGCCTGGTTCCTCCGGGGGAAGGTCCCAGCCGCCGCGCAGCGCCTCGGTGACGAGGTCGGCCATCCAGACGCCATGGCCCATGTTCGTCAAGTAGTTGATGTTGGCGGGCGAGGTGGGGCCCACGTCGAGCACACGCAGATTGCTCTCGGTGTACATGTGCTTCTTGAGCGCGGCCCAGGCGCTCGAGTGCCGAGGGATACGGGGGCCGGAGAGCAGGGTAGGACGCTGCCCCTTGCCCTCACCCTTTTTTGAAAACAAGCTTCGCAATACGCCACTCTCCCCGCCTGGTCACGCCGCGGTCATGATGGAAGACGCTGATGCCTGTCGCGGCGCGGTGTGGATGGGACTTTGCCCGGCGCGGGACCGATCGCCGTCTAGCTGGTCCGCGGCGCAGCAGCAACTGCCGCACTCTGGACCAGGTCGACCTTGCCGGAGAAACCTGCGTTTTCTTCGATCGAGAGGCGCGACGCCTGGATGTCGCCGGTAAGATTCGCGCCACCACGCAGTTCGACGCGCCCGGTGGCGACGATGTTGCCGACCACCGTGCCGAGCAGGACCACATCGCGGGCGGAGCAGTCCGCCTGGACCCGCGCATTGGCACCCACCGTCAGACGGCTCTCCTGCAGGGTGATGGTGCCTTCGACGAAGCCCTCGACCAGCAGGTCCTCACTGCCGCGCACCTCCCCTCGAATCTGAACCGACTTGCCGATACTCGCCGTGGTGCCTTCAACAACTGCCATCCGCAAACGCTCCTCGGGCCCGGGGGGGAAGAGGATCAGCCCGGGACCTGCCTCAAATCTATACAACAGCCCCCGGCGCCGCAAGCCAGCAACGAAGAGGCGGGAGAAGTACCGGCACGGGTACCACGCCGAAGCGAAGTCGCAGCAGGCGCGCCCGCCGCGTGGCGGTTTACGTCAAAGTAGAGTCAGGCGCGCAAGCGACCCAGGACAGATGAGGAACAAGCGAACGATGCAGAGTAAGACAGAGAGTTTCGCCGTGCGTATGCCGCGCGCGGGCGAAAAGAAGCGGTGGGCTGCCGGGCTGCTGGCAGCGTGTGCGCTGGGCGCGGCGTGCTGCTACGGCCAGGCCCCCGACCCGGTGGCACTGGTCAAGAACGCCTCGTACAACGAGCTGAAGGCCGGCAACAAGGGTCACCCCTTCCGTTATCGGCTGCACAAGGTGGATGATGGCAAGGTGACCACCAAGATCATTGTCGAGACCAAGGAAGGCGACATCGCCCGGCTCATCGAGGTGGATGACAAGCCGCTGACGCCGGAGGCGAACCAGGCAGAGCTGGACCGGCTGAACAACCTGCACGACCATCCGGAGCTGCAGGCGCGCCGCCACAAGAGGGAGCAGGAAGACGGCACGCGCGAGAACGAGATGGTGCGCCTGCTGCCGGACGCGTTTCTGTACCAGTACGTGGGCATGGTGGAGGGTCCGAACGGGCCTGCCTACCGGCTCAGCTTCAAGCCTAACCCGAACTTTACCCCGCCCGACCGTGAGGCCGAGGTGTACCACGGCATGGAGGGGGAGCTTTGGATCGATAAGGCGCAGGAGCGCATGGTGAAGCTGGATACGCACCTGATCGCCGATGTGAACTTTGGCTGGGGCATCCTGGGCAAGCTGTACAAGGGTGGCAGCATCCTGGTGGAGCAGACGGATGTGGGCAACCAGCACTGGGAGGCCAGCCACATGAAGCTGAACCTGACCGGCAAGGCGCTGATGCTGAAGCCGCTGAGCTTTCAGACGACAGAAGACGCAAGCGACTTCCATGCGGTGCCGGACGCTGGATACAAGGAGGCGATCGCGCTGGTGGAGAGCCTGAAGTAGTGGCCTCAAACAGCAACGGCAGCGCAGAGGCGCTGCCGTTGCCAGTCGCGGGGCTGCGGGCTAGACGAAGTTCCCTTCGTCCCCGCCGAAGTCGCCGCCATCGTCTGAGCCGGAGCCCGCGTCGTAGCTGCTGTCGTCGAAGCCGCCCTGGGGCTGCTCGTCCGAGCCAGCCAGGTCCTGGCCGCCGCCGTCGTACCCGCCCTGCGGCTGCTCGTTTGGCCCATTGTCATAGCCGCCCTGGGGCTGCTCGTTGGGCCCACCTTCGGGCGAACCGTAGTAGTTGTTGATGACCTCTTCCTGCGGAGCGCCGCCAAAGCCACCGCCGCCAAAGCCGCCCCCATAGTCTCCTCCGTAACCGCCGCCGCCGAACCCGCCGTGCCCCATGTGCAGGAGCGACTCGACACCTTCAAACGCGAGCGCGCCCGCCGCAACCCCGGCCGCGGTGGTCGCGGCGGAGCGCAGGAAGCTCGAACCGCCGCCGCCGGGCTGCTGCGCGTACTGCGGCTGCGCATACTGCGGTTGCTGGGCGTACTGGGGCTGCTGGTACTGCGGCGGAACCTGCTGATACTGCCCCTGCGTGGCAGGCGGCGGCGCGGGCTGAGCATCCTTGTGCCCGAACAGGCTGCCGAGGAAACTGGTCGAGTGGGCCGGCTGCGCCGTCTGCTGCAGCTGCGTGATCTGCCGCCGCGCCTGGTCGAGAGCGATGTTCTGCACCACCACCGTCTGCGCCAGCTTGTAGAGCGCGTCCTGGTCGTGGCCCAGGCCCTGCCGCAGCAGGGTCTCTGCTTCCGGATCCTTCTCCTGCAGCTGTGTCTGGGTGATCTTGCTTACGAGGTCGTTCAGCATCTGGCTT
>DASWUY010000425.1:0-1801 GCA_036401435.1 Acidobacteriaceae bacterium
AGGGTTGGGCCCGCGCACACCCGGGCGGTCTTGCATTTCGCTCATTTCGCGTTGGCCATGAGCTGCAACTGCACGACACTACGGTTTTGTTCCTTCTCCAGATACTCCCGCCCCTTCTTGACGTTGATGTGGTCCCACGGCAGCACCTCCGTCACTGGCCGCGCGCGGTGGGTGTACCAGTGCGTGTCGACGCCGAGGTCGGCAAACGTCTGCCACCACACTTCCGGCTTGAAGCACTCGCGCCAGCCATCCAGGCGGCAGCCGCGCCGCCAGGCCTCTTCGAGGACCGGCGCAGTGCGCCGATCGCCGCGCGTCAACACGCCTTCCAGCAGGCTGACCTCGACGTCGTGCTGCTTGATCTTGACCGCCTTGATGCGGTTGCGGCCGCGCATGTAGTTGCCGGCCCAGGTCAGGTACTCGCGCGTTTGCATGCCGTTCCACTGGTAGGGTGTGTGCGGCTTGGGCACAAAATTGGAGACCGAAGCCGTCACATCAACGTAGTGGCCCTTGACTTCCTTGCCGATGCGGGCAATGGTGTCGGCCATCTCGACGATGCCGTCCAGGTCCGCCACGCGCTCGCCGGGCAGACCGCACAGGAAATAGAGCTTCACCTTTTGCCAGCCGTTCTTGAACGCTTCGCGGCAACCCTGGTAAAGGTCGTCGTTGGTGATTTTCTTGCGGATCTGGTCGCGCATGTCGTCGCGAGCCACCTCGGGCGCCAGGGTCAGGCCGCCCTTGCGCACCCCCTTGAAGAGCGTGGGCAGCATGCGCAGCTGGTGGTTGACGCGCAGGCTGGGCAGCGAGATGTTGACCCCCAGCGGCGTGAACACGTCGTGCATGCGCTTGACCAGCTCCTCGAAGTAGGGGTAATCGCTGGTGCTCAGGCTGAGCAGGCTGATCTCG
Source organism: Acidobacteriaceae bacterium (assembly GCA_036401435.1). Classification (GTDB taxonomy): domain Bacteria; phylum Acidobacteriota; class Terriglobia; order Terriglobales; family Acidobacteriaceae; genus EB88. Next base: position 904 of record DASWUY010000425.1, read on the forward strand.
TGGTGGCCCGTGTTGCGGTAACTTTCGAGCGCGGCCTGCACAATCGTCTCGACGGAGCGCACGCGCAAGGGGCGCTTGATGACGGTTGACTGGCAAAAACGGCACTGCCATGGGCAGCCGCGCATGATCTCGATGGCGATGCGGTCGTGCGGTGTTTCGACATACGGGACGACCGGCTTGGTGGGCAGCGGAAAGGCGTCGAAATCTTGCTGGATGGTGCAGGCCATGACCTCGCGCGGCACATCGCTGCGCGTGCGGTGCATGGCGGCGATGGTGCCGTCAGCGTGATACTCCGGTTCGTAGAAGCACGGAGCGTACGCCCAGGTGGTGGCGCCGACGATGGCGGCCAGCATCTCTTCGCGGGACTTGCCTCCCTGTTCCTTCAGGGCCATCCACCGCTCCATGATCCACGGCAAGCTTTCTTCACCGTCGCCAATGACGAAGAGGTCGATGAACGGCGCCAGCACCTCGGGATTCTGCGCGCCGGGGCCGCCGGCGATGACGAGCGGGTGATCGAGCGTGCGGTCCTTGCTGTGCAGCGGGATGCCGCCCAGGTCGAGCATGGTCAAGACGTTGGTGTAGCAAATCTCGTACTGGAGACTGAAACCGACCAGGTCGAACTCGCGGAGCGGAGTGAAGGTTTCGAGGCTGTAAAGCGGCAGGTTGTGCTCGCGCAGGAGCTGCTCGAAATCGACCCACGGCGCAAAGACGCGTTCGCAGGCCCACTGGGGATCGCCGTTCATGAGGGAATACAGCACCTGCAAGCCGTGGTGGCTCATGCCGAGGGTGTACAGGTCGGGAAAGGCCAGGCAGAGCTTGCCGCGAACCTGACGGTGGTCCTTGACGATGCTGTGCAACTCACCGCCGATATACTGGGCCGGCGTCTGCACGCGGTGCA
>DASWUY010000426.1:0-3965 GCA_036401435.1 Acidobacteriaceae bacterium
CGGCCTCGCTGACGAAGCCCGCGAGGGACCCGAAACCATCCGCGTTCATGGTCTCGACCAGCCGGCTTACCGCTGCGTCGCTCACTTCCGGAACCAGAATGCTCATCGCTTGGTTGCTCCTCTCGCATGCATGGTCCGCAGGGCAGGTAGTCCCTGTGGCCGGGTCTTGCGCGGTCGTCAGTAAGCACCCTCGGTTAGGCAGACCGTCTTGAGGGTGCGAAAGAGGATGTAGAGGTCGAGCGAGACCGACCAGTTCCTCACATAGTAGTCATCGACCTGGGTGCGGAACTCATAGGTTGTGTTGTTACGGCCACTCACCTGCCACAGCCCGGTGATGCCGGGGATGACGCGCCGGTACTGGCGAAAGATCTGCCCGTATTTTTCGATCTCGGAGTGGACGATGGGCCGGGGTCCGACCAGGCTCATCTCTCCGCAGATCACATTCCACAGCTGCGGCAGCTCGTCCATGCTGCTCTTGCGCAGCAGGCGCCCGATGGCGGTGACGCGAGGGTCGCGGCGCAGCTTGTGGTCGCGGTCCCACTCGGCCCGCAGCGCGGGGTCGGCGGCCAGGTGCGCTTCGAGCACACTGTCGGCGTCAGCCACCATGGAGCGGAACTTCCACACCAGGAACGGCCGCTCATTGCGCCCGATGCGCTGCTGGCCGTAGAAGACCGGGCCGCGGGAGGTGAGGCGCACGGCCAGGTACAGCAGCACCAGCACCGGCGAGAGGACCAGCAGGACCGTCATGCACACGCCCAGGTCAAAGGCGCGCTTGGTCAGCTGCGGCAGCTTGCGGGTCAGCTTCTGCTCGACCTCGAGCGCCAGGATGCCGCAGATGTCCTTGGCCGAGACGGCCAGGCTGGTCATGCCGAAGAGGTCAGGAATGATGAGCACCCGGCGGTACTGATCGGCATACTCGTTGAAGACCCGCTTGATCTGCTCGGAGCCGCGGGAGGGCATGGCGATGACCGCATAGCAGTTGCCATGGCCGCGCCCCAGGGCCGAGGCGTGGGAGAGATCGCCGGCAAAGACGCTGCTGGTGATCGGGGAGTCATCCGCCGTGCTGTTCTCGATCAGCAGCGCTACGGGCCGCAGCCCAATGCGCGGATGACCTTCCAGCATGTTGAGCATCATGGTGCTGGCCGCGCGCTCCCCCATGATCACGGTCGGGATGCCCCACCAGGGCTGCAGCGAGCACCATCCCCGCACCGTGCGCCGGCTCACCGGCACCAGCACGATGGTGAAGATCCAGGCCAGCACAAAGACAATGCGCGACGACATCAGGCCCTCGCGCAGAAAGAAGGCTGTCCCGATGATGAGCAGGAAGACCACGCTCGAGGCGCGCAGGATCCTCCGGAACTCCTCGATCGGGCTGATGGCCAGCCCCGGGTAGAGGCCCGCCAGGGCAAAGACCACCAGGAAGATGACCACGCTCGGCGCAAAGGTGAGCCAGTCGCCGGGGCTGTACTCCGCGTGGAAGAGGTAGCGGACGATGACGGCCAGCACGCCAGCGGTCAGGATGGCGCACAGGTCGGCAATCCCGATCGACAGGTAGGTAAGCCACCGGGCGAGGGTGCTCGACCGGGGAAGGGCCGTCTCAATGGGAGCGAAGATGGTCGTAGTGCTCATAACAACGAGACCTCGTCAGACAGGGGGAAGGGAGAGAAGTGGGACAAAGGGGGGTTCAGCGGGCTGGTATCGAAAACTTGCGGACGGTGGAAAGTCGGGTGAGGGTGCGAGACGCTCAGCGACCGGTGAGAGCGGCCGGCGTAATCCCGGCTTGAGAGATGGTTGCCGCGGCCCGGTCGATGACCCGGTCCAAGCGGTGGAGGAAAGTCTCCTCCGAGAAGCAGGCAGCGCGGGCGCGCAGCTCCCGGGTCTCGAAGCCCGGCTCCCGCGCCTCAAAGGCCAGCATCGCGTCGACCAGCCCGGCTACGGTTGGCTCCGAGTAGAGCACGGCTGTGCTCTCGAGCATGGAGTCCAGCACGCCCCCGATGCCGAGCGCCACCACCGGGCAGCCGCACGCGATTGCCTCCACCGGAACGATGCCAAAGTCCTCCACGCCCGGGAAGAGCAGCGCGCGGGCGCGGCGGTAGCAGTCTCCGATGGCGGCATCGCTGACAAAGCCGACAAACTCGACCTCCGCTCCCAGCTCGGCAGCCAGCCGCCGCAGCGCGCCAAGCTCAGGGCCGGTGCCAACCAGCTTGAGCGGCCGGCCCAGCTGATGACAGGCGCGGATAGCCTGGTCCACCCGCTTGTACGGCACCAGGGCCGAGACCACCAAGTACCACCCTTCGGGCTCCCGGCGCAGCTTGAGCAGGCGCGCCGTGTCGACCGGCGGCGGCAGCACCTCGGCCTCGCGGCCGTAGACCCGGCGTACCCGTTCCGCCACGTAAGTCGAGTTGGCCAGGAAGAGATCGACTCGGCCCGCGGTGCGGCGGTCATAGGCCTGCAGCGCGCGGGCCACCGGCCGGAAGAAGAGCCGGGAAGCGAGCCGGCCGACCCGCTCCGGTCCGAAGTAGGCGTCGAACATGTCCCACACATACCGCATCGGCGTGTGGATGTAGCAGATGTGATACGGGCGCGCTCCGTGCCGGCGACCGACCATGGCCTTCGCCACGGCGTGGGAACTCGAAAGAACCAGATCCGCGTCCCTGACCTTGTGCAGCTCGGCAAAGAGCGGGAAGAGCGGCAGGTAGCTGCGGTAGCGCTTGGCGGCAAAAGGCATGGACTGCAGCAGGCTGGTGTGGATCGGGCGCCCTTCAATCGTCGCGCTCACCTTGCCGGCTAGATGCAGCAGGGTCCAGAGCGAGGCTGCGGGAAAACGCCGGCAGAGCGACTCAAGCACCTTCTCGCCGCCGCGCATGCCGGTCAGCCAGTCATGCACCAGCGCCACCCGCAGCTGCGCTGCCGGCGCCGACAGCACGTCGGAGGTGGCGGCAGGCGATAGGAGGCTGGCAATCGCGCTCATGCCGGCACCGACCGTGCCGCCACGGCAGCAGCGGGGAGAAGGCACGCGGCTCGCTCGAGCGTCTCAAGCGTGCTCGCCGCGGCGCGGTCCCAGTTGAAGAGGCGGGCCCGCGCCATGGCGGGCTCAAAGGGTACCGGCGGCACTGCAAACCGGGGCAGCTCGGCTTCCATCTGCCGCGCCATGGCCGCAGCATCGAGCGGATCCACGTAGGTGACCACATCGCCGCCCACCTCGGGCAGCGAAGAGGTGTTCGACGTGATGGAGCGCAGGCCGCAGGCCATCGCCTCCAGCAGCGGCAGGCCAAAGCCCTCGGCGAGCGAGGGAAAGAGGAAGAGCGAGGCGCCGGAGTAGAGCCCGGCCAGATGCGCGTCGGGTACGTAGCCGGTAAAGAGCACCCGGGGCAGATCGGCCCGCAACTGCTCGCGAGCGTAGACAGCAGCGTCCGCCCGCGGGCCGGCCAGCACCAGCCAGACGTCCGCTGGGAGCCTGGGCAGGGCGAGGGCCCAGGCCTTGAGGATGGTGCGCAGGTTCTTGCGCGACTCGAGCGAAGAGAGGCTCAGGACATATCGCCCGGGAGCGAGCTTCAGTTCCCTGCGAGCCGCGCCTGCCGCCTGCTCCCCCACCCGCACGCATCCGCTGGTCAGCCCGTTCGGGACCACCGTAATCCGCTCCGGATCGCATCCCAGGCGCGACACCAGACGCGATCGCGTGTACTCGGAGACCGTGATCAGGTGGAGCGCGCGGGCCACCAGCCGCTCCAGCAGGAAGCGGTACCACCGGGCGTAGGCCGGGCTGTACCACTCCGGGTTCTCGATTGGAAAGAGGTCGTGAATGGTGACCACCTGGCGCCCGTAAAAGGCAGGAGCGCCGCCGCCCGGGGTCCACAGCAGGCGTCCGCCACAGGCGACTGGCAGCGCTGTCTGCTCCCACAGATGGCCGGCAGCGCCCTTGCCCCGGACCGGGGTCAGCACGTCCACTCGCTCGCCCAGCCGCG
>DASWUY010000427.1:0-6390 GCA_036401435.1 Acidobacteriaceae bacterium
CCGGCGTTCAGGGCGTGGAGCGCGCCGCCGTCGACGATCAACACGCAACCGTGCTGGTTACCTTCTTCCTGCCCATCCTCTCGCCCGACCAGGCCTTTCTCCTCAAGCCCGCCAGCTACACCCTCACCGGTGGCCAGCGCCTCTTCCCCCAGGTCACTCACGCGGCCCTCGCCCCCGCGCCGCCCCCGTCTGCTCCCACCCAGGTCCTGCTCACCCTCGACGGCGAGGGCGACTTCTCCATCTACACCCTCACCGTCTCCGGCCCCAACATCGACCCCTTCTTCGCCAGCACCCGCCTGCGCTTCCGCCTCGGCTGCCAGGACCGCTTCGACTGCCGCACCGCTCCACCCCCTACTGCCCCGCTGCCGGCCCTGCCCGTCTCCATCGACTACCTTGCCAAGGATTACTCCAGCTTCCGCCAGGGCCTGCTCGACTTCCTCTCCACCCGCTACCCGGACTGGTCCGAGCGCAGCGAAGCCGACCTCGGCATCCTGCTCCTCGAGCTCTTCTCCTACACCGCCGACACCCTCTCCTACATGCAGGACCGCGTCGCCGGCGAAGCCTTCCTCAGCACCGCCACCCAGCGCCGCTCCATCGCCGGACACCTGCAGTTGATCGGCTACCAGATGGACGAAGGAGCCTCCGCTCACACCTGGCTGCAGTTCCAGGTCAACCAGGTGCACCAGGTGCCCGTCACCTTCAGGGTCTCGAACCAGCCGCGCTCCCTCTCTGAGCCCGTCCTCGTCTTCGAGCCGCTCGCCCCCAGCACGCTCGACCCCGAGCAAAACGCCATGCAGCTCTACGACTACGGCAACGCCGGCTGCTGCCTGCCCCCTTCCGCGCTCGGCGCTGCCCTCGTCGGCAGCCTGCCCAGCCTGCAGGCCGGCGACTCCCTCCTCTTCGACAGCGGCCAGGGTCACCGCGACATCGTTCGCCTCATCACCCAGCCATCGATTGCCCCCGCGGCCCTGCCCGGCTCCCCGCCTGCTGCCACCCTCACCACCGTCACCTGGGGCCCGCTCACCCCGCTTACCGCCTCCTACTGCGTCGGGCCAACGATCGTCCGCGGCAACCTGGTGCTCGCCACCCATGGCGAAACCCTGCCCACGCCTGACACCTTCACCGCCCCGCCCGCCGGCCCCCAGCGCCTCCGCTTCGATCTCTCCCAGTCGCCCCTGGCCCACATTGACCCGGCCACGCTCGCCCTCCTCGGCTCCGCGCCCGCATCCGCGCCGGCCTCCTATACCCAGGTCGCCCCCCGCAGCATCAGCACCCTCTCGGTCTTGGTCGGCGACGCGGCCACCCCCTGGCAGCAACTCCCCACCCTGCTCGACAGCAGTCCGACCGACCACGCCTACCGCGTCGAGATCGACGACACCGGCCTCGCCACCCTCGTCTTCGGCCAGGGAGGCAGCGGCACCGCCGGGGACGAGTTCGGCTTGCGCCCCCTCGCCGACGCGCCCATCCGTGCCACCTATCGCGTCGGCGGCGGCGCCCTGGGCAACGTTGCCCCCGGCACTCTCGTCCTGCCCCATCCCCAGCCCAACGATGACCTCGACTGGTTCCTCTCCGTGTCCAATCCCCTGCCGGCCTCGGGCGGCCGCGACCTCGAATCCAGTGACCACGCCCGCCGCAGCGCTCCCTTCGCCTTCCAGCAGCCCCTCGTCGCCGTCACGGCGCAGGACTACGAGACCGCCGCCCAGGCCTACACCGACGAGCAGGGCAACCAGCCCATCGAGCGCGCCACTGCCTCCTTTGAGTGGACCGGCAGCTGGCTCACCGTCACCCTGGTCGTCGAGGTGCACGGTACCGAGACCCTCTCACCCGCTCTCCGCGCCAGCCTGCTTACCTTTCTCGATGGGCGTCGCCTCGCCGGCTACGACCTCGAGATCCTCGGACCCACCTACGTCCCCATCGATCTCCAGGTCAGCTTCTGCACCCAGCCCGGCTACTCGCCAAGCTCCGTCCAGCAGCAGCTCCAGTCCGCTCTCGGCAACACCGCGTTCTTCTACCCGGACAACTTCAGCTTTGGGCAGAACCTCTACGTCAGCCAGCTCTTCGCCGCGATCGTCGGCGTCCCCGGCGTGCTCACCGCGCACATCACCCGGCTCGCCCTGCTGCACGCCATCCACCCTGACCAGGACACCGCCGCCAACCTCGCCCAGGGCTTCCTCGCCATCGGCCCCGGCCAGATCCTGCGCCTTGATAACGATCCCAACTTCCCCGAGAACGGCGTGCTCACCCTGCACCCCATGGGAGCCACCGCATGAGCACCTCGCCTCTCTGCCTGCTGCCGCCGCCTGAGCCCTCCGCCTGCGGCTGCAGCTCGCCCGCTCTCGCCCCGTCGCAGCCGCTCGTGCCTCTGCCCATCGACAATCCGCCTGGCCTCGCTGCCATCCCCTACCGCATTGGCACCTTCACCAGCTTTCGCCAGGCCATGCTCACGGACGTCGCCGATCCGGCCCTTCTCGGCGCTGCCCCCAACCCCTTCGCCGCCTGGCATCCAGGCACCGACGGCGACTACCAGACGCGTCTGCTGGAGCTCTGGGCCTACCTCGCCGACATCCTGACCTTCTACCAGGAGCGCATCGCCAACGAGGCCTACCTCGGCACCGCCACCCAGCTCGACTCCGCCATACGCCTCGCGCAGCTCATCGCCTATCAGCCCAGCCCCGGCTCCGCTGCCAGCGGGCTCGCCGCCTTCAACGCTACCGCCGGCAAGCTGGCCACCCTTGCCGCAGGCTTCCGCATCGGCGCTCGCGCCCAGTCCGGCAAGCCCGCTACCGTCTTTGAGCTCTCCTCCGGCCTCACCGTCCGCCCCGAACACAACGCCATTCCCCTCTCGTCCGTCTGGCCCACCAACCAGTTCGCCCTCCTCACCAGCTTCCAGGCCGTCTTCGATGGCACCGAGAGCCTGGCCCAGCTGCTCGCCGCCGCCGGCGACATCTTCGCCACCGCCGGCAGCACCTTTGTCGACTCCTTCCCCCACCGCAGCTACGCCAGCGCCGCCGTCCTCGAGCAGGCCCGCTCCTTTGCTTTCGCCGCCCCCGCCCAGACCGCCAGGGTGGCCCCGCACATCGCGCGCGCCGCGGCTGCAGCGCCCCTCCACCCCCGCGCCGCCCTGCTCTCCACCGCCCTCCTCGGCCAATCCGTTGCCGTCAAGGCGCTCGGCAGCCCGGTCTCCTCTTCGCTCTCGGGCAAGCTGAACCTGGCCAGCGGGATCGACACCATCGGCCCTACCCTCTACACCGGTGTCTTCGCCGGCACCAACATCCCTGTCGTGGACACCGGCATCGGCTACGCCCAGGTCCCTCGCTACACCAATCAGTCCACCCGCTCCATCCTGCTCACCGGCGTCGGCCTCCGCCTCTTCGTCGGCGACCACGTGCTCGCGGTCGACAGCGCCTCCCCGCCGGTCTCCCTCGTCTACCACCTCGACTCCGTCGTCCTCGACAAGGCCGCCAACACCACCACCGTCACCTGGCAGGAAGCCGCCGGCCAGGTCTACGCCGCGCCCGTCCAGCTCTACGCCCTGCGCGTCAAGGCCTCTGCCTTTGGCAGCAGCGCCCCCGCCTGGATCAGCCTCTCGCCTGCCCTCAACGGCAATGACCCGGTCGGCTCGCCACCCTCCTGGCCCGCGCCCGCCGCCTACTCCACGCAACAACCCTGGCCCGCGCAGCCTTCGACCACCATGGTCACGCCCTACTCCAACTACGACGACCCCAACGCCGCCGAGTTCTACCTGCCCTTCCTCGGCGACGCCTCCTCGATCTACCTCGATGGCGCCTACGAGAGCGTTCGCGGCACCCGCCAGACCCCCGGCTACCTGGTCCTGCTCGACGGCCGGAACACCCTCCCTCCCCGGGTCCTCACCTTCACCGACGCCGCCGCGGTCACCGCCGTCGGCTACTCGCTCTCGAGCAAGGTCACCCGCCTCACCCTCGCCTCCGGGTCGAGCTTCCCCGCCTACACCTACGGCATCCGCACCACGGTCGTCCTCTGCGGCGCCGAGCAGCTCCTCATCGAGCCCGACCTGCCCCTTCCCGACTTGCTTGAAGGCAGTTCCCTCATCCTCGCCGGCCTCTACCCCAACCTGCTCAGCGGCCAGGCTGTCGTCCTCCAAGGCCTGCTCTTCGCAGCTCCCAATGCGCCCTCCGCCGAGCCCCACACCCTCTTCTCCCAACCCACCCTGGATCCCGCCAACAACCTCACCACCGTCACCCTTGACAGCCCCCTCACCGCGCAGTATTCGCGCGCCAGCACCGTCCTGCTGGCCAACATCGCTCCCTTCACCCACGGAGAAACGGTCAAGGACGAGATCCTCGGCAGCGGCAACGGCCAGCCCTCGCAAAGCTTTCCCCTGGCCAAGAAGCCCCTCACCTACCTGCCTTCCACGGATCCCCAGAGCCTCTCACCCGTCGCCAGCACCCTGCGCGTCACCGTCGGCGGCGTCCAGTGGCAACAGCAGCCGCAGCTCACCCTCAGCACCGCCGACGCCCCCGTCTACACCCTCAGCCAGGATGCCGCGCAGCAGTCCCGCGTCCAGTTCGGCAATGGCCTGCACGGCGCCGTCCCCCCGACCGGCGTGGCCAACGTGCATGCCCGCTATCGCGTCGGCTTGGGCCTCCAGGGCAATGTCCCGGCCGCTGCCGTCGCCCAGCTGGTCGACGGCGCGCCCGGCGTCTCCCGCGTTGCCAACCCGATCCCCACCGTCGGCGGCTCTGACCCCGAGAGCGTCGCCCAGACCCGCCTCAACGCACCCGCCAGCGTTCGCGCCTTTGGCCGCGCCGTCAGCGAAGCCGACTACGCCTCGCTCGCCCTCACCTTCCCCGGCGTCGCCAAGGCCACCGCCACCACCGTCACCGTCGACGCCAACGGCAATGCCCTGCCCCAGCCCTACGTCCAGCTCACCATCGGCACCAGCGACCAGTCGGCGCAGAACACCGCCCTCGCCGCCCGGCTCCGCACCTTCCTCGACCAGCGACGCGATCCGAACATCCCCCTGCGCATCGCCGGCCTCACCCCGGTCTTCATCGACGTCTCGCTCACCCTCGACATCCTCCCCACCTACCCTCGCCAAGGCACCGTCGCCGCCGTCCTCGCCGCCCTCAACCCCTCTGCCAACGCCGACGGCTCCTTCGGCTACTTCTCCTTTGCCCGCCTTGACTTCGGCCAGTCGCTCTACCTATCCGCCGTCTACGCCCTGGTGCAGGCCGTGCCCGGCGTCACCGACCTCACCATCACCCGCTTCCAGGTAGCCGGCAACGCCGCTACCCTCACCCCCTCCGACATCACCATCGGCCCCACCCAGATCGCGGCCATCGACAATGACCCTGCCAACCCCCAGAACGGCCAGCTGATCCTTACCCCGGGCCTCGGAGGCTACGCCGACGCATGAAGAACGACGCCCAGGACTTCGCCCAGCGCCTCTACTCCCGTGTGCCCGCGCACTACCGCGTCTACGACGCCGAACAGGGCCTGCCCCTGCTCGCGCTCCTCACCGTCGTCGGCCGCCAGGCTGCCAACCTCCGCCAGGACCTCGATACACTCTGGGACAACTTTTTCGTCGAAACCTGCGAAGACTGGGCCGTCCCCTACATCGGTGCGCTCCTCGGCGCCAACCTCCTGGCCAACGGCGTCACCCGCGGCAACCGCCTCCAGGTCCGCGACACCATCGCCTGGCGCCGCAGCAAGGGCACCCCCGCCATGCTGCAGGCCCTCGCCACCGAGGTCAGCGGCTGGCCTGCCGATTTCACTGAGTTCTTCGAGACCCTCGCCTGGTCGCAGAACCTCAACCACGTCCGCCTCGAACGCACCCTCACCCCCGACCTCCGCGCGACCTACCCGCTCTCGCTCCTCGGCCGCGCCCAGGACCCCTTCTCCCACGCCGCCGACTTCCAGCCCACCCGCAACCTCGACCAGCCCCGCATCGACCTCGGCACCGGCAGCACTCCCGCCTGGCAGACGCCCGGCCGTCACCAGATCAAGAGCCTCGGCTTTTTCGTGCGCCGCCTCCAGACCTACCCCGTCGCGGGCGTCACCGCCACCGCCGCCGACCCCGGCAAACCCCCACCCGCAGGTGCCGCCTCTTTCTGCTTCGATCCCTTGCACCGCGAGGCCCCCCTCTTCTCCTCCGCCAACGCGGCCCCCATCACCCGCGCCGCCTTCTGCCACGCTCCCTGGAGCTTCTTCGGCCCCGGCAAGGACATCGCCGTGCGCCTTCACGGGATCTCCGCCGCAGCCCCCACTGCGCCCCACCCCGCCGCCACCACCACCCGCAACCCCTTCACCTTTGGCGGCGCCTCGGCCTCGTTCTCCCTCCATCCCACCGCCGGCCTGCGCCTCATCTCCCTGCGCGCCTTCGACTCCGGTGCTCCCCACTTCCTCATC
>DASWUY010000428.1:0-4797 GCA_036401435.1 Acidobacteriaceae bacterium
TGCTTGTAGCCGTACTTGATCTGCATGTACAGGCGGAGAGGTGCGCCATGAGCCTGGGTCAGGGGCTGCCCCATCATCTCGGTCACCAGCAGCGTCTGCGGGTGCCGGCAGTCCCCCAGGTGATAGCCGGTGTAGTAGTCCCCGTTCGGAGTCTCCATGTAGACGTAAGGCGGCATGCGCCCATTTACCTGTTCTGGCGGGTACGCTTCCAGGAAGTCAGCCATACGCACGCCCGCGCACTGCACAATCTGGCTCCAACCCTCGATGCACTTGAAATGCGTCACCAGCTCCTCGCGGGGAAGCATGGCCAGGTCCGCCAGGGTTAGCAGCAGCCCTGGTGTGCCGGGCTGCAGGGTAGAGCGGCTTTCTCCCGCCTCTTCCTGTCCGCGAGGCATGCGGAGTGCGCGGGACTGGCGGAGCCGCTCCTGGTCCAGCATCGGCGCGGGCGCCATCTTTTCCGCAGTGTCCGCCGAAGGTGCGACCTTGGTGTCGTGACCCTGGTCGTCCTGGTCAGGGCCGGAGTAGCGGTACTGCCAGGCGGTCACGTCCTTAGCAAAGCGTGGATGCTCCGCCGCCCGCCTCACCCCAACCACCTGGAGCCGCCAGCTCTCCGGCTGCAGCGCCTGCTTGAGGCCGTACACTCCGTTTACCCGCAGGTTCTCAGCGCGGGCTGGCGGATAGGTCGGCGCCAGAGCTCGCTCGCCAAAGATCGCGCGCGACAAGTCCGCGTTGGCGAGCAAGGCGCGCCGCAGGGGCCAGGGCTGCATCTGTTCGGCAGAGCTGCGATCGATCCACTGGTAGAAGGCGTAGGCCGCAGCTGCTGCAACTGCTGCCATGGCGAAGGAGCGGCGCGTGTGGCGGCGCGATGCTGCCAGCACCTTGGCGTTGAGGTCCTCGGCCGGGGGTTCTTCAACGGCCACCGGTTCCAGGACAGGTACCTCCGCGGCACTCTCCCCCGGGAGTGCTGTCTCTTCCGCGGGCACCGCGGTTGCCTCCTCGGTGGCTGCCGGCACTGCCGCAGGAGCGGCCTCACCCTGAGCAGCCGGCTGATCCTCCGGTGCGGGGCCCACGGGCTCTACAGTCTCTTCTTCGGCCATGGCCAGCTCCTTCGCTCCGCCTCGAGCGACGGTTCCGCGGCAGGCTTGATCTCCAGCCCGCTCACCATGCTGCGGAAGTTGTTCCACCCCGCAAGCGCCACCTGGGTCACATGCACCAGGAAAAAGCCTACGAGGGCCAGGGTTAGCCAGAAATGCTCCCACCGCGCCGTCTCATAGCCGCCGAGAACCGTCGTCAACCAGTGAGCCTGCGTGGGCTTGTAAATCGCCAGGCCGGTCACGAGCGAACCAAAGCCCATCAGGATCGTGCTCGAGTAAGCGATGCGCTGCGCACCGTTGTACTTGGTCTGGGCAGGAAGCCCTTTGCCGATATGCAAATCCACCAGCGTCACCTGGATGGCGTCGCGCAGGCTGGAGCGTTGCGGGACCAGGAAGCGCCACTCCCCCGATAGCGCCAGGAAGAGGAAGTACGCGATCCCGTTCAGCGCGAAGATCCACATGAAGAAGAAGTGGTAGCCCAGGCCCGTCGTCACATGATACGGCGCGTGCAGGCGCGTCCAGAACCACTGCGGAAAGAAGCGCACCAGCGTCCAGCTCCCGATGCCCACGCGATACACCTGGTGCGGATGCCGGTAGGCGTTGTCCGAGTCGTTCCAGTAGATCAGCAGCCCGCTCCAGATCATCGTGAAGAGGACCGGGAAGTTGATCCAGTGCATCCACCGGATGGCCAGCGGATGCTTGTGCTCCAGGCGGATGGAGGGCGTGGCCTGAACAGATGGAACGGCCGGTTGCATCCGGGCAGGCTCCTGGGGGCTTGCGTACGCGCCACCACATCCTACCCCCTTTCACCAGGCACACGCACTCTCAAGAGCGCCCTGTCTTATTTCATCTAACCGTCGTACACTGACGCGGAAGCGGGTCAACGGCAGCCTCGCCGGTCGCAGAGCGGTGTGCCAGAGGGTATCGAGAGCATGCGCTGTATTTGGATCGGCAAGCCTGCCACACTGCCTTGCAGGCTTCCCGCGAAAGCGATCCTGTGAAGACCGACGCCATGGCCGTAGACGCTGCACGGGCCGGCGCCGACCCCGTCTTTGATCGATGTTGGTGGCTCTACTCGCTCTGCCGCGAACGCCTCTTCGCGGATCATACGGAGACCATCGTCACAGCCTTGGCGCCCTTGCTTCGGTCTCGTCCGCGATTGCAGCTCGTCGAGCTGGGCTGCGGCCCGGGCTTCTACTCCCGCCGTCTGGCTGCGCGTTTCCCCTGCGTGCAGGCCATCGGCATCGATACGTCAGAGCGACTCCTGTCCCATGCGCGTGTCCAGGCCAGCCGTGCCCACCTGGATAACTGCCAGTTCCTGCAGCGAGACGCGCAACAGCTCTGCGATTGCGCAGAAACAGCCGACGTGGCCATTGCGTCCCGATTCTTCCTGGTGCTCGCGCAGCGAGAGCAGGTCCTCCGCGTCATCTTTGAGACCCTCCGCCCGGGCGGTCTTTTCTTTGTAGCCGAGCCGCTGTCGCCCTTTCGCACCGCCGTCCCGCTGTGGCTGATGCGGGCCGTCGACACCATGAACGGGCGGGACCTGGACCCGGACTCGCAGGTGCACTGCAACGTCTTGAGCCATGAACAGTTTGTGCAGCTGATGGGCGCTGCAGCCTGGAGCAAGGTAGCCCTGTGGCGTGACAAGCGCTATCAGTACGCGCTGTGCGAGAAGGCTTCGTGAGGCGCCCCTTCCGTGTCCTCGATCCACGCGTGCGAGAAGACGCCTTCGCCGATCGATGTGCGTTCGCCGTTATGGCCAAGGCACCCATCCCGGGCAAGGTCAAGACCAGGCTCACGCCGCCGCTCACGCCCGCGCAGGCGGCGCTGCTCAACGCAGCCTTCCTCACGGATACGCTTGAAAACCTGGGCCTTGCGGCAGCAGCAACCGGTGCAGCCTGTGCTGTCTCCTACACGCCGGCAGGATGGGAGCATGCGTTTGAGGGCATCCTGCCCGTGGGAACGCTGCTCCTGCCCCAGCGCGGCGACGGCTTTGGAGAAAGGCTGCTGGCAACTGCCGAGGACCTGTTTGCGTGCGGCTTTGCTGCCGTGTGCCTGATAGACTCCGACAGCCCCACCGTGCCGACAGCAGAGTTTGTGCATGCGGCGCGCGCATTATCATCCTTCGCCCGGGACAGAGCGCACCCTGCAGTGCTTGGCCGCTCCGACGATGGCGGGTATTACCTGCTGGGGGTCACAGCGCCACACGCCGAGCTCTTCGCCGACGTCGGCTGGAGCACGGCGGAGGTCGCCGACCAGACCGAACAGCGCGCCGCCGAGATCGGACTCCGCCTGCACCATCTGCGTACCTGGTACGACGTAGACGAGGCGGTCTCGCTTGAGCGGCTGCGCCAGGAGTTAGACAGGCCGGGGCCGTCGAGCGGATATGTGGCCCCGCACACACGAGCCTGTCTCCGCGAGCTCAGGCTGCCCGGGCTCGCATCAGAAGACAAGAGCGAAGTCGGTTCCGGGCATGGTTCTCGCTGAGGCGCACAGGCCTGCGCGCGGGTCAGCCTGGGTCACCAATGCGGCGCTGCTTCTGTTCGGGCTCATCTACATGGAACTCACTCGGACCGGAACTCACGAATATCAACATTTCGTGCACGGGTTCAGCGAAGGTCTCTTCGGAGAGCTTGTACTCTACCTCGGCGCCATCGCCCTGATTGAGCGGTCGCCCACCAATCGCTGGACCCTGCCGCTGATCCTGCTCCTGGCGCTAGGCGCCCGGATCATCGCCATCTCGCAGCCACCGTTTCTCTCGACAGATATCTATCGCTATGTCTGGGATGGCAAGGTGCAGAACGCCGGGATCAACCCCTTCCGCTATGTGCCCGGCGACGAACACCTCGCCTTCCTGCGCGACTCGGCCATCTATCCTTTCATCAACCGGCGCGACTATGGCCACACCATCTATCCGCCCGGCGCGCAGTTTCTCTTCCTTCTCGCTGCCCGCATCCACGCGAGCGTCACGTTCATGAAAGGCGTCATGCTGGGCTTTGAGGGCGTGACCTGCCTCGCCCTGCTCGGGTGTTTGCGGCTGCTGGGTCTTGCCCGGGAGCGCGTGCTCCTCTATGCCTGGCACCCTGTCTGCGTCTGGGAGATCGGCAGCAGCGGGCATGTGGATGCCGTCCTGCTCGCCCTGCTGGCTCTTGCGATCCTCGCCAGGCTTCGTGAGCGCCCGCTTGTGGCCACAGGATGGATCGCTGCCGCGACGCTGATCAAGTTGTATCCGGCCGCGCTGCTGCCGGGCTTTGTGCGGCGACGGATTGCTCTTCCGGCATTGGTGCTGATCGGTGGGGTGGCCGCAGGGTACCTGCCCTACCTGAGCGTGGGACGCAGTGTGCTCGGCTTCCTGCCCGCTTATGCTGAAGAGGAAGGCATCAAGAGCGGCAGCCGGTTCTTCCCGCTCCTCTTTGTTCAGCGCACCCTGGATCTCTCGATTACGCCCGCAGTCTACATCGCCGCGTGCGCCCTGCTGCTCGCGCCGTTGGCTTGGTGGGCGTACCGCGACGGCTTGGCGCCAAGCTCCTGCATCCGGTCGGGCCTGGTTCTCGCCACCGCGATGAACCTTTGTTTCTCGCCCCACTATCCCTGGTACTTTCTATGGCTACTCCCTTTCCTCGCGCTCTGGCCCTGGCGCCCCGCGTTCTACCTGGTGCTGGCCTCGACGTATCGGTTAGCCACCCGCCTGGGTATGGAAGGC
>DASWUY010000429.1:0-15644 GCA_036401435.1 Acidobacteriaceae bacterium
CTCCCCGGTCTCAATGTAGCCGTAGCCGGTCTCTGCGCGGTTGGGGGTGACGCCCAGCACTACCATGCTTTCGCCTGCGGAGGCGAGCTCAATCGCCTGGGCGATGACGGCCAGGAAGGCGGGCTCGTCGGCGATGACGTGGTCGGCGGGAAACATGCCCAGCACGGCTTCGGGGTCCTGCTTCTCGATGAGCAGGGCAGCCAGGCCGGCGGCGGGCGCGGTGTTGCGTGCGGCGGGCTCGCAGACGACCTGGGCCAGAGGGATGGAGTCGAGCTGGCCGCAGATGGTGTCAGAAAGCAGGTCGTTGGTGATGACCCAGACAGCAGACGCAGGGGAAAGCGGAGCGAGCCGGTCCACGGTCCGCTGGATCATGGAGCGCTCGCCATCGAGGGCCAGGACCTGCTTGGCGCGGGCCTTGCGGCTGCGCGGCCAGAAGCGGGTGCCGCTGCCGCCGGCGAGAATGATCGGTCGAAACTGCACCTGCTGCTCCATACTCCTCTGGACTCCTCTGGACTCCTCCGGGTGTCAGCCATGACGCCGGCGCTTACCGGGGCAGGATGCGCATGACTTCGGCCACATCGACCGGCTCTACGGTCCAGGGCTCGGCGCTTGCGGGCAGCACGGCCAGCTCGCAGCGAGCCAGGGTAAACGGGTCAAACCCCTCGCCGGCCAGGGTGACGGCTCCGCTGCTCACAAAGAGCAGGCCGGCAGTGGCGCCTGCCGCATTGTTGCACGAGGTGGTGAGCTTTTCCGCTTCGACCGCGCCCTCCAGATGCCAGCGTTCCACCCGGAAGTAACGCTCGTCGACCAGGACGACGTGGCCGTCTTCGGCCCGGGGCGGGATCTTGCCGGCGCTCGTCTCAAGGCGCATGGCGCCAAGCGACTGTTCGACATGCAATTCGCGTGGGCGGCCGTAGTCATAGAGCCGGAAGGTGACGTCGGAGGTCTGCTGGGTCTCAAGGATCACCGAACCGGGCAGGATGGCGTGGACAGTGCCGGCATCGACGTAGACCATGTCGCCGGCCGCGATCGGCAGCCAGCTCAGCAGATCTTCGAGGGTGCTGTCCTCAATGGCCTGGCGCACCTGCTCAGAGGTCACGCCCGGCTTGAGGCCGAGGGCGACGTGGCTGCCCGGCTCGGCGGAGAGGGCGTACCAGCACTCTGTCTTGCCACGGGGCTGACCCATCTGCTGGGCCAGCACATCGTCCGGATGCACCTGGACGCTGAGCTTCTCGCGTGCGAAGAGCACCTTGATGAGCAGCGGGAACTCGGGCGAGGCACCCTCGGGCAGCACGGCCGGCACCTGGTCCAGCCCCAGGATGGACGGCGCATACTCGGCCATCACGTCGCTGAAGGCCCTGCCGGTGAGAGGGCCGGTGGCCACGGTGCATTTGGCGCCGGTGAGCCAGACCTCGCCGATGGGCTCGCCTTCTGTCTTGTAGTCGAACCACGGCGCCAGATCGCGGAAGCCCCAAATGCGTGTCTGGAAGTAGGGAGCGAGTTTGAAGGGGGCGAGCGCTTGCATGGTCTGCTCAGTATGCGGGATTTTCGCGCCGGTTCCTAGTCGCCGCAACACGTGGAGCCGCTGCAAGGGGGATTCCGCGGCCCAGGCGATACGATGAGGAGATGGCTCGCTACCTTGTGACCGGCTGTGCCGGCTTTATTGGATCGTGGCTTACCGGCGCCTTGCTGGAGCGGGGCGAGCGGGTGCGCGGCTTTGACAATCTCGAGACCGGCTCGCGCGAGAACCTGCTAGCGGCAGTGGGGCAGGCGGGCTTGGGCGCCG
Organism: Acidobacteriaceae bacterium; assembly: GCA_036401435.1. Lineage (GTDB taxonomy): Bacteria > Acidobacteriota > Terriglobia > Terriglobales > Acidobacteriaceae > EB88. The sequence goes on from DASWUY010000429.1 coordinate 1,787, forward strand.
GCTCTGGCTTTGAAGGCGCCCGCGGCAGCTTCGATTTCGTCGAAGGCGACCTGCGCGATGCCGACGCGATTGCGCGTGCGGCCCGGGGCGTGGAGGTCATCTTTCACCAAGGGGCGCTGCCGTCGGTGCCGCGCTCGGTCAAGGACCCGCGGCCCTCGCACACCGCCAACCTGGATGGAACCTTTCACCTGCTGGAGGCGGCACGGGCAGCCGGCGTGCGGCGCGTCTGCTACGCGGCGTCCTCCTCGGCCTATGGCAACCAGCCGGGCTTTCCGCGCGTGGAGACGATGACGCCGATGCCCATTGCGCCCTACCCGGTGCAGAAGCTGGCCGGCGAGCTTTACATGCGGTCCTACTGGCAGGTGTATGGGCTGGAGACGGTGTGCCTGCGGTACTTCAACATCTTTGGGCCGCGGCAGGTGCCGGACTCGCCCTACTCGGGCGTGATGGCGAAGTTTACCCTGCAGATGATGCAGGGCGAGCGTCCGACCATCTTTGGCAACGGGGAACAGGGACGCGATTTCACCTATGTGGCGAACGCGGTTTCTGCAAACCTGCTGGCCGCTGCGGCACCCGCGGACGCGGTAGCGGGGCGCGTCTTCAACATCGCGTGCGGAGAGCGTCACACGCTGAACGAGACCTTTCGCGTGCTGGCGAAGCTGCTGGGGTTTGCGGACGAGCCCGTCTACGGACCTCAGCGTACGGGCGATATCGGGGACTCGCTGGCAGACATCTCGGCTGCCCGTGCGGCGTTCGGGTACGCGCCGGAGGTGGGGTTTGAAGAGGGGCTGCGGCGCACGGTGGCCTGGTACCGGCAGCACTTTGCGGCGGCAAAGGTGCGTTGACTGGCTAGCCGAGCTGGAGGCAGCTTCAGGCGCGGGCCTGGAGCGAACAGGCCCGGCCCTGGATGCAGCCGATGGGCACCACGCACACCCTGGCAGCCAGCACCACGAGCGCGATCCACAGCAGGTCGGCGCCGAGCAGGTGCACGATCTGCATCCAGGTGGGGGCGCGAAGCAGAACGTCCGCCACGCCCAGCACCAGTTGCAGGCCGAGGAGTGCGGCGACGGCGGAGCCGAGTTGCCGGTGCAGGCCGGAGCGGACACTCTGCCAGAGCAGCGTCGCGATGAAGACGGCGGCGAGCACGCTCAGGGTAGGGTGGATCCAGCGGATGCGGAGCAGCCACGGGCTGCCGGTCGCAAAGTCCTGAGCGAAGGCGCCGCGCAGGCTAGTGGCCGGGAAGAGCGTGTCCCCCAGGGCGGCGAGCGAGCCGCTTACGCCGACCAGCAGGGTGGCGCCCAGCCCGATGAGGGCCGCCGCGGCGCCATGGTACTCAACGCTGCCGCGCATGCGGCCTGCCTGCCGGCTGAGAAAGTGCGCCGTGAGGGCGAGCGCGGCCAGCAACAGCAGCGTGTTGGCCAGGTGCAGCGAGAGGTAGACAGCGCGGGAGGCAGACTGATCGTGCGCCACCTTGCCGAGGACGACGAGCAGCGCGCCGAGGAGGGCCTCGTTCAGCGTCAGGGCGGCAGCAGCGACCGCGGCCAGGCGCGCCAGGTGCCGCGAGGGCGTTCTGAGGAAGGTCCATACCAGCAGCCCCAGCATGGCGAAGACGGCAATGCCGCTGGTCAGCCGGTGGGTAAACTCGATGACCGTGTCGATGCGGGGGGAGTGTTGCAGCAGGGTGCCGTTGCATAGCGGCCAGTGAGCTCCGCAGCCCGCGCCCGAGCCGGTGGCCCGTACGATGGAGCCCCAGAGCACAACGGCGACGTTGTAGCCGGTGACGCACCAGGCATAGCGCCAGAGAGCGATGGGGGGCAGGGCCTGGGGAGCAAGACCGGCTGGCTGGGGGAGCACCCGGGCGCGGGCCTGGGGAGACACCGAGGGAGGTACTTCGGGGACAGCGATGGCGCTTGTTGCTCTCAGCTGGTTTTCCTCGAATCCGCTGTATGCCACTGGCCGGCTCGGTAAGGGTGCCGGTCCGCGGCCGTCCTGCCGTGCGTGCAGCGATTTTACTCCTCGCTACAACCCATGCCGAGAGATTAGAATCTCCCCTAAACGATATGAAGACCTTACGCCTTACCTCGCTCGCCTCCCTAGTCCTGGCCTCGACCATGCTGGTCCCCGCCGGCGCCGTCACCTTTGCCCAGACCAGCTGCAACACCGCCGGACAGGATATGCACACCGCAGGCAGCGACACCAAGGCTGCCACCAAGCACACCGCCCACGCGGTAAAGCATACGACCAAGAAGGGCTACCACAAGACCAAGAGCGGCACGGCGAAGGTAGCCGACAAGACCAAGGAGGGCACCGTCGTCGCGGCAGACAAGACCAAGGAAACGACGGTCAAGGCGTTTGACAAGACCAAAGAAGGCACGGAAAAGGTGCTGGCTCCCAAGAAGGAAAAGACCACCGTGGCCAAGGACAAGGTCAAGGAAAAGAAGATGGCGGCCAAGGATGACGCCTCTGTCGAAAAGCAGAAGGTTAAGGACGGCACGACCCCTCAGTAGCTACGGCCTCGTCGATAAGAAGGAAGGGAGCCCCGAGCGGGCTCCTTTTTTCTCTTGGGCCGGATGCGTGCTGTTGCCCGCCGAGCCTGCGTGACGCCGCCGCTTGTCAAGAAGCGTCGGGCGTCCATTGCTCGAGCGCGAGAAAGCGCCGCTGCCCGGGCACATACACCTCGACCGCGCCGGTAAGGATGTCGTAGTACCAGCCATGCACCCGCAGGGAGCCTGCGGCCAGGCCGCGCGCGACAGCGGGCTGGGTGCGCAGGTGGAGAAGCTGGCCGACGACGTTGGCGCAGACCTCGTGCCGCAGGTCAGACGCAGGCTCGCCCTTGGTCGCGTGGAGCAGCGTCTCCCCCCGGCGCTGCGCCTCTTGGACGTAGTGCAGCCAGGGCTGCACGAGCGGCAGGTTGCGGCTGAGCTCCGGCTGCCTGGCTGCCCGCACGGCTCCGCAATCGGAGTGTCCGCAGAGGATGACGTGTGCCACCCGCAGCACCTCCACCGCATACTCGATGGTGGCCGAGACGCCGCCGGCACGCTCGCCGGCCGGGGGGACGACGTTGCCCGCGTTGCGGCAGAGGAACATGTCTCCAGGCTCGCTCTGGAAGATCAGGTTGGGGACGATCCGCGAGTCGGAGCAGGTGATGAAGAGAACCTCGGGAGACTGGCTCTCAGCGAGCAGGTGGAAGTGATCTTTCCACTGGGGGAATACCTCCGCCCGGAAGCGCAGGTAACCATCGATCAGCTTTTGCATGGGTGTGGGGCTATCGCGAGGGGCATGTCCGCCTGATGGTACCACCGGCGCAGGCGCGCTCCGGAGGGGCGCGCTTTCAAAGCTTTCATTCCACCTCCAATTCGATCCGGGGGTAGAAGGGAGCGTGCCGCACGGGAGCTCCGTGCATCGTAAAGAAGGTACGCCGCGCAGAAGAGCGAGTTTCCCATCTCCCCGGCGGCCCTTCCCCCAAAGGTGACCCAGGTGAATGAACAGACAGCAGTGATCATTGGCGCTGGCCCCGCCGGACTGACGGCGGCGCTCGAGTTCTGCCGCCGGTCGCATATCCGGCCCATCGTGCTCGAGAGCTCGCAGCGGATCGGCGGCATCTCCTGCACCATCCAGTACAAGGGCAACCGCATCGACATCGGCGGCCACCGCTTCTTTTCCAAGTCGGACCGGGTGATGGACTGGTGGACCGAGCTGATGCCCATCGCCGCCGAGGGCGCGGGGGAGGAGTTCGCCATCAAGTACCAGAACCAGGAGCGCAGTGTTCGGCGCAGCGCCTCCGGGCAGAGGCCGGGCTTTGCGTTCGCGGGCAGCGGAGACAGCGGCGGCGTAGCCGTCGCGGAAGAAGACCAGGACCTGGTGATGCTGGTACGGCCGCGCAAGAGCCGCATCTACTTCCTGCGCAGCTTCTTTGATTACCCGCTCTCGCTCTCGGGCGCAACCCTGCGGCAGCTGGGCCCGGTGCGCATGATCCGGATCGGCCTGAGTTATGTGCGGGCGCGCCTCTTTCCCAGGCGCGAAGAGAAGACGCTTGAAGATTTCCTGGTCAATCGCTTTGGGCGGGAGCTGTACCTGACCTTCTTCAAGAGCTACACGGAGAAGGTGTGGGGGGTGCCCTGCGAGCAGATCAGCGCGGCCTGGGGGGCGCAGCGGATCAAGGGGCTCTCGCTGCGCACGGCGCTGGTCCACTTTTTCAAGAAGGCGTTCTCCCGCAGCAAACCGCAGGGCCAGACGCGGGCCGATCTGGCGCAGAAGGGCACGGAGACCTCGCTCATTGAGCAGTTTCTGTATCCGAGGCTGGGCCCCGGGCAGCTGTGGGAGCATGTGGCCGGACTGGTGCGGGAGATGGGCGGGGAGGTGCGCCTGGGGTGGCGAGTGGTCAAGCTGCACGTAGACGGCGACCGCATTGCAGCGGTAGAGGCGGAGAGCCCCGGCGGCGAAGTGGTGACCCTGCCCGGAGATTTTTTCTTCTCGACCATGCCCATTCGGGAGCTGATGGGCATTCTCGACACGCCGCCGCAGAAGCCCATTCCAGCCTCGATCCGGGCCATTGCGGACGGGCTGGTCTACCGCGACTTCATCACGGTCGGGCTGCTGGTGGACAGGCTGCTGGTCACGGAGCCGGACGGAGGACCGCTGAAGGACACCTGGATCTACATCCAGGAGCCGGATGTGCTGGTAGGCCGGCTGCAGATCTTCAACAACTGGAGCCCCTACCTGGTCTCAGACCCATCGAAGACCTGGATTGGCCTGGAATACTTCTGCTACGACACCGACCCGCTGTGGGCCATGGCGGACGAGGACCTGGCACGCTTCGCCATCGAGGAGGTGGCCAGGATCGGCATCCTCGATGCCGGGCACGTCCGCGACTCCTGTGTCTTTCGCGTGCCCAAGACCTACCCCGCGTACTTCGGCACCTACGACCGCTTTGACGAGATCGTGCGCTACATGGATCGCTTCGAGAACCTCTTCCTGGTCGGCCGCAACGGGATGCACAAGTACAACAACCAGGATCACTCGATGCTGACCGCGATGACCTCGGTGGACAACATCCTGGCGGGCAACCTGGACAAGCGCGAGCTATGGAAGATCAATACCGAGCAGCAGTATCACGAGGCCAAGGACAAGAAGACGGCATGAGCGTTCAGGGCTGAAGCTTGAGGACGGGGTCTTCAGGACTGGACCCAGCGATCCTTGTGCCGGCGCACCCACCAGCAGGGCTGCAGGTGCCGGTGGGGTAGGATGGCCCGGACGCAGGGCTGGTCGGCCTGACCGAGTAAGTCCAGCTCGTCGCGGCCATTTTTGAGAGGAGTGGCGAGGTACTGGCGCACCGTGATCGAGGCGACGGCAACGCCTTGTCTCTGCCGCGTGAGGAAGACCGCCTCATCCCCACAGGATGTGGCGAACCCGCAGGCGAGCAGAACGACGGCGGCCAGTCGGGCGATCGGCATCACTCCGCGGCGAGGAGCGCGTCGAGTCGCTCCGGATCAAAGCCGATCATCACCTCTGAGCCGACAACCAGCGTGGGGGTGGAGCGGCTGTTGAGGTCCATCAACTCCCGGAGCGCCTGCGGATCGGCCTGTACGTCCTTGTACTCAAACGGGACCTGCTTGGCCTTGAGGTAGTTCTTGGCTGCAAAACAGGGTGGACACCCTGGCTGGCTGTACAGGATCACGCGCTTGCTGGTCATGGCCTTCTCTCCTCCTGCCCGGGTGGCGGGTGCCGCCTGGCTCAAGCATACCGCGGCGGGCCGCTACCTTCGTGGAGGGCCGGAGCGGGCCAGGAGCGGCAGGGCACGGGCGCCGGGCAGGTCGGCAGGAAAGCGCTCATCTGGCCGCCCCGCCACGACCGGCGCCATGAAGTCCATCCAGATCGGCAACGCCGTGCGCGCGCCGGTCTCCTTGTCGCCGAGAGGTGTGCGGGCATCGTAGCCTACCCACACGCCGCAGGTCACAGACGGCGAGAAGCCCAGAAACCATGCGTCTGTATAGCTGCTGGTGGTTCCGGTCTTGCCGCCCAGGGGATGGTTGAGCCGCCTGGCGTCGGCGGCGGTCCCGGTCTCTGTGACTTCGCGCAGAAAGGTGGTCATGATGCGCGCGACCCGGGGCGCAATCACCTCCGAGACCCCTGGCGCCTCGTCCCGGAGCGGCATGCCATCGGCTGTGGTCACGCGGCGGATCAGCCGGGGCGCGATGCGCACGCCGTCGTTAGGGAAGACAGCGTAAGCCGCGACCTGCTGCTCGAGCGTGATCTCGACCGCGCCCAGCGCCACTGGCAGGTAGGGCGGCATGTTGCTGGTGATGCCGAAGCGGTGCGCGGTGTCGATCACCTTGTGCATACCCAGGCGCTCGGCGAGCTTGACGGCAGGGATGTTGCGCGAGTCAGCAAAGGCCTTGAGGAGCGTGATGTTGCCCAGGGTATTGCCTTCAAAGTCGTGCGGAGTGTAGCCGCCGAAGGAGGTAGGCGCGTCGAGGATGGTTTGCGACGGGGTGGCCCCGGCCTCCACCGCCGCCGTGTAGACATAGGGCTTGAAGGCGGAGCCAACCTGCCGCTCGGCCTGGGTGGCGCGGTTGTACTGCGAGAGGTTGAAGTCGCGGCCGCCGACCATGGCCAGCACGTCGCCGCTCACGTTGTCCACCGCGAGCAGCGATCCCTGGGCGCCGGAATCCTGCTCAAGGGTCGCGCGCAGCATGGCTCCCTCAGGGCCGGCCTGGGGCAGATGCACGTAGATCAGGTCCCCTGCGCGGAGGAACTCCGGGCCCGTCTTGTAGCCGGTCCAGCTCCAGTCCTCCGCCTGCAGCACGACGCGATGGGAGCCGATGCGGGCGCTGACCTGGTAGGGCAGCACGCCGGTGACCAGTGCGTGCACATAGGCGCCGGGCTGGGGGCCGGTGGCGGCCTCGGTCACCCAGTCAGGGTGCCGGAAGCTCTCCGCGTCGAGGCCGCCCGAGACCACGTTGAGCAGGTGGCCGCGCCACCCGCGGCGACGCTCGTAGGCGGCCAGCCCATCCAGCACGGCCTTGTTGGCCGCGCGTTCGAGGTCGAGGTCGAGCGTGGTATCCACGCGCAGGCCGGCGGCATGCACCTGCTCGGACCCGAGCCTGCGCTCGAGCTCCCGGCGCACCTCTTCGACGAACCAGGGAGCCTCTGTATTGGGCGGCAGCTGCAGGTGCAGGCCGAGGGGCTGGGACCGCGCGGCGGCAGCGTCGGCGTTGCTGATCTTGCCGTCTTCCAGCATGGCGTTGATGACCTGGTTGCGGCGGCGCAGCGCGCGATCCGGACTGTTGACTGGCGAGTACTCGGCCGGGCCCTTGGGCAGGCCCGCCAGCAGGGCAGCCTCCGGCAGCGTGAGCTCAGAAGCGTGCTTGCTGAAGTAGTAATTGGCCCCGGCCTCAAAGCCAAAGACCCCGTGGCCGAGGTAGATCTGATCGCCGTACAGCACGAAGATCTGCTGCTTGGTAAAGCTGCGCTCCATCTGAATGGACAGCAGCACCTCCTGCAGCTTGCGGGAGGCGGTGCGCTCGTTGGACAGGAAGAGGTTGCGGGCCAGCTGCATGGTAAGCGTGGAAGCGCCCTGGGCCCGGCCCTTGGACCGCAGGTCATGGTAGGCGGCGCCGAGCACGCGGAAGACGTTCACGCCCCAGTGGCTCTCGAAGTTCTTGTCTTCAATGGAGATGACGGCCTGGCGCAGCACGGGCGCAAAGCCTTCATAGGGGATGACGATGCGGCGCTCGAGCGCGAAGGAGCCGAAGAGGCGTCCGTGCGCGTCGTAGAGCTCGGTGATGGTGGCGGGGCGAAAGTGTTCGAGGTCAGAGATCTGCGGCAGGTCGACGGAGTAGACCAGCATGAGGCCGGTGAGCGAGCCGAGCGCGGCGGCGAGGATGCCGAGGGTGACGAGGACAGCGCGGTCGAAGGTGCGTCGGCGAGGGACGGTGCGGCGTGCTGTGGGAAGCGGGGTCATCGCGGGGTCTCTGCTTCCAGCGGTCGCACGCCTCATGCCCCCTTGGAGCGAGGCCGAGGCAGGATCGGGTTCAGACGGCTCCAGCTATCCGAGCAGAGGCGTCCGAAGAGGGTAGTGGCCGCGGATGCCTGGCGGACCGACGCTGCAGCCTAGGCCTGCTTGGCCTTGAGCAGATCGAGGGCCTTGGTCAGCTGATCGTCGGTCTGCGGCTTGTTTGAGGCGCCGGGGTTGGCCGCTGTCCCGTCCTGCTCGGCCAGGTACTGGTCGATGCTGGGGCTTACGGTGACGTTGGGGGTCACGGCATCGTCCTGGATGCGCTTGCCGGAGGGCGATTCGAACTTGGCCACGGACAGCAGCAGTGCGGCGCCGTCCGGCAGATCAAACGTCTTCTGCACGACCCCTTCTCCGAACGTGCGGTCCCCTACCAGGTCGCCGCGCTTGTTGTCGAGGATCGCAGCGGCCACGATCTCTGCCGCACCCGAGGTCCCGTGGTTGACCAGCACGGCCAGCGGTGCGGCGGTGATGAACTTTGCGGGATCTGCGGTGAAGGTCTGCGCGGGATACTTCTGCCCTTCCACCGAGGCAATCTTCCCGCTCTGCAGGAAGGCGTTCGCCAGACGCACGCCCTGGGCCTCGTCGCCAACCGTCACGTCCCGCAGGTCAAGCAGCACCTTCTTGTTGTTGTTCTTGCCCATGGCGTGCAGGCGCGCCTCGATCTCGGCCACCCGTTCGCGGGTCAGCACTGTCGGCTTGAGATAGAGAATGCTGGCACTGTCATACTGCTGCTCGGCGAGCGCCGGGGGCACGATGGAGGACCGCGTGAACTTCAACAGGTCCGGCTCGGCCTTGCGCGGACGCACCACGCTGATGGTGAGCGGGGAGCCGGGCTTGCCCTCGAGCAGCAGCCGGATCATGGCCAGCGACATCTCGTGCGTCGATTGACCATCGATAGACTCGAGCAGGTCGCCATCGGAGATCTGCTGCTTCTCGGCAGGAGAGTTGGGCATGACGGAGACCACGGTCGCATAGCCCATGCGCTTGGACACGTTGAGTCCGATCTGCGCGGTGCCGTCGTTCTGGTGCGCCTTGTAGGCGCGATACTCTTCCGGCGTCAGGTAGCTCGAGTCGGAGTCAAGCGACTCGAGCAGCCCATGGAGCGCGCCGCTGGTGACGGCCGGGATGCTCGGATCGACGACGTAGTCGTCCTGGATCTTGTGCAGCACCTCTTCAAAGACACCCATCTGCTTGTAGGCGCCATCGTCCTGGCCGCCGGCGCGCACGTGCGTAGGCACAAAACCGCCCAGCAGAACGACCAGGGCGAGAACAACCGAGAGACTGAAGATGGCGCGGCGAAAGCTTTTCGACATGGCTGAGGTACCCGGCAACACGAGAGAGGCTACCCCCATCATAGCGCAGGCCCGGGGCCTGCCCCCGGCCCGATCTCGCAGCTCCCGGGAGCTGCGACGGCTACCGCCCCCGCCGCGGCTGCCCCCCCCGCCCGCTGATAGTGCGGCACTTACATCAGGCAGAAAACACCGGCTAGCCGATCCTTGCCCGGCGGTCGTACACTCCGGCGCATGATTGGACACCAGCCCGGGAACTGCCCCTGCTCGATAGCCCGGCTCCGGAAATTACGACTGCCCCCCTCACTCGCCGCTTGCGGCCTGCCTGGTTCCATAGCGCTACCTCGGAGACTTCCATGCAGATGCAATTGCCTTTCAAAGCGAGAGTGCTTCCGTCTCTCGCCCTGGGCCTTCTTGCCACGGCCGCGCAGCCTTCCTGGTGCCAGATGGCTAACGTGCTCACCTACCACAACGACAACGCCCGCACCGGTGAGGACCTTGGCGAAGGCATCCTCACGCCGCAGAATGTCACGTCCGCCACCTTTGGCAAGCTGTTCAACTTTGCGGTGGACGGCAAGGTGGATGCGCAGCCGCTGTACGTCGCGGCCGTGACCGTCAGCGGCCACCGGCACAACCTGCTCATCGTCGCCACCGAGCATGACAGCGTCTACGCCATTGACGCCGATACCGGCACCCAGTACTGGCGGGTGTCGGTGGTGGGCTCGGGGGAGACGCCCTCCGATGCCCGCAACTGCGACCAGGTGGTGCCGGAGATCGGCATTACGGCGACGCCGGTCATTGATCCGACGGCCGGCGCCCACGGCATCATCTACGTGGTGGCCATGAGCAAGGACACGGCAGGCAACTACCACCAGCGCCTGCACGCGCTTGACCTGACCACCGGGGCCGAGCAGCTGGGCGGACCCATCACGGTGCAGGCCTCGGTGTCAGGCAGCGGCAACTCCACCGTCTTTGACCCCAAGCAGTACAAGGACCGGCCAGGGCTGCTGCTGCTGAACGGCACTGTCTACACCAGCTGGGGGTCGCACTGCGATGTTGAGCCGTATGCAGGATGGTCGATCGCCTACAGCGAGAAGACCCTGGCGCAGACGGCTGTCTTCAACTTCGTTCCCAACGGCAGCGAGGCGGCGCCGTGGAACGCAGGCGGGGCGCCGGGAGCAGACCTCCAGGGCAACATCTACTACTCGCTTGGCAACGGCACCTTTGACCCCACGCTCACTACGGCCGGGTTCCCGTCGCTGGGGGATTACGGTAACTCGCTGGTCAAGCTGTCGACCGGCGGCGGCGGGCTATCAGTTGCGGACTACTGGACCATGTACAACACCACAAACGAGTCCGGCGGCGACATCGACCTGGGCTCGGGCGGCATGGTGCTGTTGCCGGATATGAAAGACAGCAGCGGGACCACCCGGCAGCTCCTTGCGGCGGCCGGCAAAGACTCCAACCTCTACGTGGCCGACCGGAACAACATGGGCAAGTACGACAAGAACTCCAATGCAACGCTCTACCAGGAGCTCCCCGGCGTGATCCCGAACGGCGCATGGAGCAACCCGGCCTATTTCAACAACACGGTCTACTTCGGGCCAAACGGAGGCGCCATGCGGGCGTTCTCCATCACCAACGCCCTGCTCTCCTCGCAGCCCACCTCCGTTACCCCGGACAGCTTCGTTTACCCGGGCGCCAACCCCAGCATCTCCGCCTATGGCACCTCGAACGCGATCGTCTGGGCGATGGCCAATAACTCCAGTGCCGGCCTGTACGCCTACAACGCGGGCAACCTGGGGGACAAGTACTATGACAGCACCCAGGCGCCCAACAATCGCGACCAGTTCGGCACGGGCAACAAGTTCATGGTGCCCACGGTCGCGAACGGCAAGGTCTATGCCGGAACGACGAACAGCGTGGCCGCCTTTGGCCTGCTGCACACCACCGCCGCGCCGATAGCGGACGGCGTTTACACGCTCACCAACCAGAAGAGCCAACTCGTCCTCGACGACCCTGGTCTCTCGACCGCGTCCGGCAAGCAGATGATCCAGTGGACCCTGAACCACGGCATTAACCAGGGCTGGTTCTTCTCCTTCCAGGGCAATGGCTACTACACCATCCAGAACACCTCGAGCGGGCTCTACCTGACCGACACCAGCGGTGGCGGAGCAGGCACTCCGCTGGAGCAGCAGGCGCGCACCTACGACGACTCGCAGCTGTGGTCGCTGGTGTCATCCGGCTCCAACTACTCGATCCAGAACAAGGAGACAGGGCTGGTCGTCGACGATACCAATAACAGCACCGTGAGGGGTACAGGCATGATCCTGTGGACGCTGAAGCCGATCGCCCAGCGTGCCAACCAGACCTGGGCGATCCAGTAATCCTGGGCGGTCTCGAAACGGGAGAGCGGGCGCGCCGTCCTGCGGTGCGCCCCGCTTTCGGAGTCTAGCTGTCCAATCGAAACAAGCCGGAGCCTGACCTCCTGCAGGAAGAGCGCCGGCCCGGCACGAGGCGAGGCTTGCGGCAAGAACCGGATCGGTGCCCGGGCTGCGAACGCCGACAAAGGAGAATAAGCGCAAGTGAAGAACGCATGGGACAAGTATCTCGACCAGCAGCTCGCCAATCCAGCGGTCCGCCAGGGCTTTGAGAAGAAAGCAAGGTCCTGAGCATCGGCCTTCAACTTGCCGACCAGAGAAAGCGGCAGGGGCTCACCCAGGCCCAACTGGCCAAGAAGATCGGCACCAGTACGCCCCAGCTGAGCCGTACAGAACGCCGGCCTGAGAACGTCAACATGCGTACTCTGATCCGCTACGGCGAGGCAGTTGGCATGAGCCTTGACATCCGCCTTGTTGCCAAGGAGGGTTAGTACGAATCTCGCCTCTGCGTCCATCCCGAAAGCAGGCGCATTTCGCTGCGATGCTGGCCTTGCGTTCATCCGAGGAACGCGATTGGGCAGTGCCAATTCTCGCAGAGTCGCAAGCAGGAACCGCGCCTAGCCGCCGCCGAGCCGGCCGATCGCGATGCCGAGCGCGTAGGTGATCACGCCCTCGACTGCGCCCACCACCGTCATCTCCAGCCCGCTCTTCCACCAGGAGCGAATGGTGATCAGCGACTTGGCCGCGCCTACCGCAAAGTGGGCCACCAGCGAAACCACTGCCGCGATGACCACCGCCGGCACCCCTGAGGTAAAGAAGAACGGGATGATGGGGATGAACGCCCCGACAGCTGTCGAAACAGCGCCCGAGAGCGCCGAGGCAAGAGGCCGCCTGAGGCCTTCTTCTGTGGTGTCCAGCCGCTCGCGGGCCAGCGACTTGATCAGCTGCTGCTTGTCTCGCGCCAGGTGTTCCACAAAGCGGTCTGCGTCCTCGGCCTGCAGACCGCGCACCTGGTAGGTAAGCGAGAGCAGCTCCCGAGCCTCGGCCTCGTTCAGATGCACGGCCTCGGCCTCTCGCGCGTACTCCGCCTCGTAGATCTCGCGCTCGCTCTTGGCCGCGAGGTAGGCGCCCGAGCCCATGGAGAGCGCGCTCGCAACCATCCCCGCCAAGCCTGCGATGAGCACGAAGTGGCTGTTGCCGAGCGTGGCCCCGGAGACACCGGAGACGATGCCGAAGATGGACCCCAGCCCGTCGTTGATACCGTAGATCGCGTCCCCAATCCAGCCCGCGGTGCGCCGGCGGCCCTTGTCGCGCGCGGCGATCAGCGCGTCGAGGGCGCGCTGGGCCTCCTCCGGCGTCGATCGCGCCAGCGGCAGCCGGCCGCGTATCAGGTTGCCCAGCGTGCGGTAGTGTTCCTGCTCGTCGTCAATCACCTGGCGCAGAATAGACAGGCTGGCCTCGTCGCCAATCTCGCGCAGCTGCCTTCCATAGCGCGCGATGTCGCGGCTCTCATCGAGCTCCAGGCGCCGCAGCGCCAGCGCATCCCCGCCCACGCGGCTGGCCAGCGTGTTCGCTTCGCCCGCTACGGAGCCGCGGTACACCGGCAGGTGGCCGCCCAGCTCCTCGATGCGCCGTCCCCACAGTTCTGCGTGGTGCTTCTCGGCTGCGGCCAGCGTGCGCAGGGCGCCGCGCCGCTGCACATCGCTCTCTCGGTCGGCCAGCGCGGTGTAGGTGTGAAAGCCCGTCATCTCGGCCTGCCAGTTTGAGGCCAGCGCGACCAGCAGACGGTTCCGTGTCGCCTTATCCGGCATAGAGCCTGCTCTCCAGAGTTTGCCTTTAGGGTGCAGCGCCTACTTGCCCGATCCGACCCAGCGGCCGTTCACCAGGTTCTCCTGCGCGGGCCCGCTGGCGCGCACACAGAAGCGGCTGGTGGGCTGCTGCGCGCCGGGCTGGATGGGATACCAGCACTGCTCGTTCAGATACTGGTGCGAGAGCACGCCGCCGGTCGCGATGTCGGCCGCATAGTAGTGATCCTGCGGCGAGAAGACCACGTTCGCGCTCATGTCATGGACCACCGCGTCGGCGGTCGTGTTGCCCCACTTCACCACCTGCACCCGCGTGTTGCCGTTCATGTAGGTGTTCAGCGCCGTGTCTGCGGAGGCGAAGCGGTT
>DASWUY010000430.1:0-5482 GCA_036401435.1 Acidobacteriaceae bacterium
CGCCACCCGCACCGGCGACACCTCCCAGAAGGATCGCGCCCGCTTCCGCAGCCATCCCGGCGAAATCCTCATCACCACGCCCGAGTCGCTTTACCTCCTGCTCACCTCCGACGCCGCGCACTCCCTCCGCACCGTCGAGACCGTCATCGTCGACGAGATCCATGCCCTGGTCCCCACCAAGCGCGGCGCTCACATGGCCCTCTCGCTTGAGCGCCTGGAGGCCATCGTGCACGCCGCCTCCGGTCGCCGCCTCCAGCGCATCGGCCTCTCCGCCACCCAGCGCCCTCTGGAAGAGGTCGCTCACTTCCTCGCCGGCGCCGACCCCGCCCTGACCTTGCAAACGCCCGGCGACGACCGCGCCGAAAACGAGCAGGCCTGGACCACCGAAACCCCGGATCCTGACCTGGCCGCCGGACTGGATGCAGACCCCATCCAGATCGCACCCGGCCTCGATCGATCCGCCGCTTCCCCCTCCACAACGCAGGAAGCCTCCGGCATCGTCCACTACCGCCCGGTCACCATCGTCAACGCCAACGAGCCCAAGCGCCTCGACCTCCGCATCGAGGTTCCCGTTGAAGACATGGCTCGCCTCGGTCAGATTGAAGACCTGCCCTCCGGCGCCGCCTCCCAGGGCCCCAAGCGCACGTCCATCTGGAGCGCCATCCACCCGCGCCTCCTCGAGATCGTCCGCACCCGCACCTCCACCATCATCTTCGTCAACTCGCGCCGCGTCGCCGAGCGCCTCGCCGGCGCCCTCAATGAGCTCGCCCAGGACACCATCGCCCGCGCCCACCACGGCTCGCTCGCCGCCCCTCAGCGTTCCGAAATAGAAGAGCTGCTCAAGGCCGGCAACATCAAGGCGCTCGTCGCCACCTCCTCGCTGGAGCTTGGTATCGACATGGGCGCCGTCGACCTCGTCATCCAGATCGAGGCTCCGCCCTCGGTCGCCTCCGGCATGCAGCGCATCGGCCGCGCCGGACATCACGTCGGCGCCGCCAGCGAAGGCATCATCTTCCCCAAGTACCGCGCCGACCTCATCGCCTGCGCGGCCGTCACCAAAGCCATGCACGAGGGCCTGGTAGAGTCCACCCGCTTCCTCCGCAACCCGCTCGACGTGCTCGCCCAGCAACTGGTGGCCATCGTCTCTCAACCTCCGTCCATCGCACTTCTCACCGCGCGCGAGCGTCGCCGTGAGCGTACCGCCGACTCTGAACCGGGGCAGGGAATCGACGTCGAGGCGCTCTTCGCCCTGGTTCGCGCAGCCGCTCCCTTCTCCGGCCTCACCCGCGGCACCTTTGAGGGAGTTCTCGACCTGCTCGCCGGCCGCTACCCCTCCGACGAGTTTGCCGAACTGCGTCCCCGCCTCACCTGGAATCGCGTCACCAACACTGTCACCCCGCGCCAGGGATCCAAGTCCCTCGCCATCCTCAACGGCGGCACCATCCCCGATCGCGGCCTCTACGGCGTCTTCCTCTCGGGCTCGGAAAAGAAGCCCATCCGCGTCGGCGAACTCGACGAAGAGATGGTCTTTGAGTCGCGTACCGGCGACACCTTCATCCTCGGCGCCTCCACCTGGCGCATCGACGAGATCACCCACGACCGCGTCCTCGTCTCGCCCGCTCCCGGGGAGCCCGGCAAAATGCCCTTCTGGCACGGGGACAATGCCGGCCGGCCGCTTGAGTTCGGCCGCCGCATCGGCCAGCTCATCCGCGAGCTCGTCGACATGCCTCGCAACGCCGCCCTCACCCGTCTCACCCGCGAGCATGATCTCGATCCCGTCGCCGCAGAAAACCTCGTTCGCTTCCTGGCCGACCAGGAGATCGCCACCACCATTGTTCCAAATGATCGCGCCATCGTCATTGAGCGCGTGCGAGACGAGCTAGGCGACTGGCGCATCTGCGTGCTCACCCCCTTCGGCAGCCGCGTCCATGCCCCCTGGGCCATGGCCGTCACCGGCCGCATCCGCGCCTCGGGCGGCCCTGAGGTCGAGACCATGTGGGCCGACGACGGCTTCGTCCTCCGCTTCCCCGACTCGGACCAGCCCCCGGACGCCGACCTCCTGCTGCTCGACGCGGAAGAAGCGACCGCGCACGTGCTCCGGCAACTCGGCTCCACAGCTCTGTTTGCCGCCAAGTTCCGCGAGAGCGCCGCTCGCGCCCTGCTGCTGCCCCGCCGTCGCGCCCAGGGCCGCGCACCCCTCTGGCAGCAGCGCAAGCGCGCCTATGACCTGCTCGCCGTCGCCTCCCGCTACCCCTCCTTCCCCATCCTGCTTGAGGCCTATCGTGAGTGCATGCGCGATGTCTTCGACATGCCCGCATTCCTTGACATCCTGCGCGCTGTCCAGGGCCGTGAGATCCGCGTCCACGTCGCCGACCCCCGCACTCCCTCCCCCTTCGCCTCGTCGCTCCTCTTCTCCTACGTGGCCAACTACATCTACGAGGGCGATGCCCCGCTCGCCGAGCGCCGTGCCCAGGCCCTCTCCATCGATCAGGAACAGCTTCGCGAGCTCATGGGCGACGCCGATCTCCGCGAGCTGCTGGATGCGGACGCCATCGCCGAGGTCGAAGAGCACCTGCAGTCGCTCACTGAAACCATGCGCGCCCGCTCGCTTGACGGCATCCACGATCTGCTGCTCAAGCTCGGCGACCTGACCCGCGAAGAGCTGCGGCGCCGCGTCACAGACCCTGCGCTCCTCGACTCACTCGATCGCCTGCTCCGCGCCCGCCGCCTGCTGGAGGTGCGCATCGCCGGCGAGAAGCGGCTCATCGCCGTGGAAGACGCCGCCCGCTATCGCGACGCGCTCGGCCTGCCCCTGCCGCCCGGCCTGCCCACAGCCCTGCTCGCGGCCGTTGCCACCCCCGTGCTGGAGCTGGTTCGCCGCTACGCCCGCACCCATGGCCCCTTCCTGCTCACCGATGTCCAGGCGCGCTTCGGCCTGGGCGCCGTGACGGCAGAGGCCACCCTGCACCAGCTCCTGCTCGATGGCCGCGTCGTCGAAGGCGGCTTCCGCCCCGGCGGCGTGCATCGCGAGTGGTGCGATGCCGAGGTCCTGCGCCTCATCCGCAGAAAGTCACTGGCACGGTTACGCAAAGAGGTGGAGCCGGTCGAGCAGCAGATGTTCGCGCGCCTCGGCACCCACTGGCAAGGTGTGCTGCAGCGGCGGCGCGCCGGCGGCGGCAAGCTGGACGCCCTGCTGGATACCGTCGAGCACCTGCAGGGCGCGCCTCTGCCCGCCTCCCTTCTTGAGTCCTCCATCCTGCCGGCGCGCCTGGCCCGCTACCAGCCCGGCGACCTCGATACCCTGATTGCCGCAGGCGAGCTGGTCTGGGTCGGCCTCGACCCTCTCGGTGAACACGACGGCCGCATCGCCCTCTACCTTGCCGACCAGCTCCGCACCCTGCTCCCCCGCCGCCCTGAGGCCGCTCCAAAAGACCTCCCGCCCAGAGAGCAGGCGCTCCTCGACCAGCTCGCGCGCGGCGGCGCGTCCTTCTTTGCCCCGCTCCATGAAGCCGCCGGCGGCGGCTACCCCGGCGAGACCCTCGACGCCCTCTGGTCCCTCGTCTGGCGTGGCCTGGTCACCAACGACACCCTGCATGCACTCCGCGCCTACGTCACCAGGCCGGCCACCACCCGCCAGCCCAAGCGCCAGCACAATACCCCGTTCCGCTCCCGCCGCACCACCCCGCCCAGCGCCCAGGGCCGCTGGACCTTGCTCCCCCGCCCCGACGAACTCGCCACCCCCACCGAGTGGTCGCACGCCATCGCCCAGCAGCTCCTGAACCGCTACGGCGTGCTCACCCGCGAGTCCATCGCGCAGGAGAACCTTCCCGGCGGCTTCAGCGCCATCTACGACGTGCTCAAGGCCATGGAAGAGAGTGGCCGCATCCGCCGCGGCTACTTCGTCGCTGGCCTCGGTGCGACGCAGTTCGCGCTGCCCGCGGCCGTCGACCTGCTTCGCTCCCTCCGCAGCGGCTCCGCCCCCGACCGTTCGGAATTAGTAACGCTCTCCGTTACAGACCCCGCCAACCCCTACGGTTCCGTCCTTCGCTGGCCCCAGGGCCCCGACGCCGAGACGCAGGACGGCGCCGCCCCCCGCACCCTCACCCGCAGCGTCGGCGCAAGCGTCGTGCTGCGCAACGGGGAGCTGATCGCCTACCTGCGCCGCGGCAATCCCAACCTGCAGGTCTTTCTCCCCGCAGAGGAGCCGGACCGCACTCACGCCGCACGCGACCTCTCCGCCTACCTCTCCGCCAGCGCCCAGGAGGAGATGCGCAGTGCTCAGCCGGGCGACGAGGCCCGTCACCGCGGCGGGCTCCTCATCTCGACCATCAACGGCGAGCCCGCGCACCTCCATTTCATGGCCCGCCTCCTCCAGGACGCAGGCTTTCAGGCCGCCCCCACCGGGCTCAACGTGCGCCGCATCCTCCCCACGCCTGCCGCCGCCACCACCGAGGTGCAGTAATGCCTGAAGGAGATACCATCTTCCGCGCCGCCCGCGCTCTCGGTCAGGCACTCACCGGCAAGGTTGTCACCAGCTTTGAAACAGCACTCGCGCAATTGGCCAGCGTCGATGACAACCAGCCCATCGCAGGCCGCTCCATCGACCGCATCGAGGCGCGCGGCAAGTGGCTGCTGATCTACTTCAGCGGCGACCTCATCCTCGCCACGCACATGCTCATGAGCGGCTCCTGGCATATCTACCGCACCGGGGAACGATGGCGCGCGCCCGCCCGCGCCATGCGCGCCGTCCTCCGTACCGCAGACTTCGAGGCCGTCGCCTTCAACGTGCCTTTAGCAAAGTTCTTTACCGCCCGCACCCTGGCCCGCAACAGCGCCATCCCGGCGCTGGGCCCTGACCTGCTCGGCGCCTCCTTCGCTGCCGAGGACGCCCGCCCCCGCATCCTTGCCCGCGGCGACGACGAGATCGCGAACGTGCTCCTCAACCAGCGCGTCATGGCCGGCCTCGGCAATGTCTACAAGGTAGAGGTCTGCTTCCTCTGCGGCATCCATCCCTTCCGCAAGGTCAGCACCCTCACCCCGGCCGAACTCGACTGCGTTCTGCACCAGTCCCGCAGGCTCATCCTCCAAAACGTGCAGGAGTCGTCAGGCGACCAGATCCTCACCTACACCGGCGCCCGCCGCACCACCGGCAGGGCCGACCACGGGGCACGCCTGTGGGCCTATGGCCGTCAGGGCGAACCCTGCCGCCGCTGCGGCGCCGCCATCCTCATGCGCAAACAGGGTCCAGACGCCCGCTCCACCTACTGGTGCCCCCAGTGCCAGCCCGCTGACTCACCCGTTCCCGGCTGGGCCAACCCCTCGGCCCGCAAGCGCGTTGGCTGTACCTAACTTCGCTGTACCTGAAGGGGCCCGACTCACTCGCCCTCCACCCTGCGCCTCGTGCAACCCAGCAACACCGCCCCGCAGCACGTAAGCCACAGCGGCATCGGGTAGGCCGCCACCCGCTCCAGCGTCCCCGCAG
>DASWUY010000431.1:0-2526 GCA_036401435.1 Acidobacteriaceae bacterium
CGGGTACTCGCCCGGCACCAGCTGCCACCCGCTCTTCTGCTCGTCGTAGATCGACAGGTACTGCGGAGCGATCTCTACTGAGACCTGCTTGCTCTCCCCGGCCGCAAGCGCCACCTTCTCAAAGCCCACCAGCCGCTTGGGCGGCTCGCCCGCACTCGCCGGCAGCATCGCATACACTTCGGCAATCTCCGCGCCGTCCCGCCCGCCCGTGTTCCGCACCGTAAAGGTCGCTGTAGTCTTCGGCCCCGCACTTACCCGCAGCCCCGAGTAACTATAAGTCGTATACGATAACCCGAAGCCAAACGGATATAACACCGACTTATGCTCGGCGTCATACCACTTATACCCCACCTTCAATCCTTCGTCATAGGTCACCGTGTACCTTGACGCGACGTGCGTAGGCCCATTTACCGCGCCCGTGCCCTGCCCCCGGTCCGCCGCGCTCAGCTTGGGGATCGTCAGGCGCGGCAGGTCTGCATCGGCCATGGGAAACGTCATCGGCAGCTTCGCCGTCGGGTTCACCTCGCCCACCAGGATGTTTGCCAAGGCCGTCGCCCCGCGGCTGCCCGCGTACCAGCTCTCGATGATCCCCGCCACCTTGTCCTTCCACGGCATCAGCGCCGCCGTCCCTGTCTCCAGCACCACGATCGTCCGCGGGTTGGCCGCCGCCACCTTCTCCACCAGCGCATCCTGGTCGCCCGGCAGCTTCAACGTTGGCAGGTCCATGCCCTCGCTCGTCCACTGCTCCACAAACACGATCGCTACATCTGACTTCGCCGCCAGCGCTGCCGCCGCACCCGTGTCCGTGCCCGGGTCATAGCTCACCTGCGCCTGTGGCAGCTTCTGCTTCAGCTGCTTCAGCGGCGAGGTCGGGAACCAGATATGCGCCTGCCAGTGCGTCGCACCCTGCCCCTCCGGCATGATCGCGTTGCCCCCCGGAGGGTCCACCTGCGCCGACCCGCCGCCCGACAGCATCCCCACATCCGCATGCGCCCCGATCAGCGCGACCGAATGAATCTTCGCTCCATCCAGCGGCAAAATCGCATGCTCGTTGCGCAGCAGCACAATGCTGCCCTCGGCCACGTGCTGCGATACGTCCAGGTCCCGCTCCACGTCCACCACCCCGCGCTCCACCGGGTAGTCCACAATGCCTGCTGCAAACTCCGACCGCAGCATCCTGCGCGCATGGTCGTCAATCTCCGCCATGGACACCGTGCCATCGGCTACCGCCTTCTTCAGCGGCTCGCCAAAGAACTCGTCCATCGGCTCTTCGTTGTCCAGCCCCGCATGCGAGGCCTGCACCGTCGAGTGGGTTCCGCCCCAGTCCGACAGCACAAACCCCGGGAACTTCCAGTCTCCCTTCAGCACATCGTGCAGCAGGTAGTCGTTCTCGCACGCATACTGCGTATTCACGCGGTTGTAGGAGCACATCACGGCCGCAGCATGCGAGTCGCGCAGCCCGATCTCAAAGGCCAGCAGGTCGCTCTCCCGCATGGCCCGCTTGCCCACCACCGCGTTCACGATGTTGCGCCCTGTCTCCTGGTCGTTCATCGCGTAGTGCTTGATATCGCCAATCACGTGCTGCGCCTGCAGCCCGGTCATCACCTGGCCCACCATCGTGCCGGCCAGCACCGGGTCCTCGCCCAGGTACTCAAAGGTGCGCCCGTTGCGCGGGTCGCGCGTCAGGTTTACCCCGCCGCCCAGCGACATGTTGTACCCCTGCGCCCGCAGCTCGCGGCCAATCAGCGCGCCATACTCCCACGCCGCCTTGCGATCCCAGCTCGCCGCCGCCCCCACGTCCGATGGCAGCGCTGTCGAGTAGCGCCCGTTCTCCCCGCTCGACCGCACCCCGTAGGCCGCGTCCGACATGTCGATGTTGGGTATCCCCAGCCGCGGCACGCCCAGCACAAAGCCCGCCCCGCCATTCGCCTGGTTGGTCAGCGGCATCTGCCAGTTGCCGGTATGCGGCATCCCGTTGCCATGCAGCAGCGCAATCTTTTCCTCGAGCGTCAGCTCCTTCAGCACCATCTCCGCGCGCTCATCGGGCGACAGGCTGGCATTCATCCACGCGCCCTTGGCCTTGCGCACCTGCGGCGAATTCACATGCTGCGCCATCAACGTCCCAGCCAACGTCCCAGCCACCAGCACCACCGCACCCAGCAACCCCGCCCGCTTCCCGACCGTCATTCGAACCCTTTCCACTGCTCCGTCGACCCAACAGCCAGTGTAAGGAACCCCAGAACAATCCGCCAGCAAGCCAGTCCGCCCTTGGGCAGGTCCCCCAGCACCCTCCTGCCCTTTGAAGGATCATTGCCAAGCCGCTACCGCACCACCGCGTCAAACGTCCCCGTCTCGACCACCGCATCATGCTTCATCTGCACAAAGATCCGGTATCGCCCCGCCGACGGGAAACCATACGGGAACTCCACCACGTTCGACTCCAGATCCGCGTCCGCCGCCATCCCCATGCCTCCAGCCATCGCAGCACCACCCCCGCTGCCCGCCGCCGTTGACCCCTGGTCATTC
>DASWUY010000432.1:0-11569 GCA_036401435.1 Acidobacteriaceae bacterium
ATGGTTCTCTCGAGCAGGTAACCCGACTCATAGACGGGGAAGGTGTAGCCGGAGGCGGGGCGCAGCTTGAACTCCAGGCTGCGCTGGGCGGGCGCGAGGGGGTGGACCTGCGGGGTGTGCTGCGCGGCCGCGACGGTGGGAGCAAGGAGCGGGCAGAGCGAGGTGAGGAAAAGCGCCGATCGGATAGCCAGGCCTCTAGAGTGATGGGTCATGCGGAATCTCCTTCTGAGCCGGGGCTCTCAGCACTCGGGAAGAACGATGCTGAAGTCGGTGTAGGGTGCGGCTGGTTCGACGGCAAGCCCGCAGGGACAGCCGGGGCAGCTAGGCGGCGGATCCGGGTAGATGGGTGCCGGGCAGCCGGGGCAGCCGGGCGGTGGCGGGCAACTGGGCGGCGGCGGGCAGCTGGGTGGCGGGGGTGGGGGCGGGCAACTCGGCGGTGGGGGAGGGGGCGGGGGCGCCGGTGGCGGTGCAGGTGGGGGCGCCGGGCAGCCGGGGCAGCCGGGGCAACCCGGGCAGCCGGGGCAACTGGGGCAGCAAGGACAGCTGGGGCTCGGGCAGCTCGGGCAGCCGGGGCAGCTGATGATGTAGTCCGGAGTGACCTGGTGAGGGGCAGGCGGAGGTGGCGGGGCCTGTTGCGGCGGGGCGGGCACGGCCAGCAGCGCCATGTAGGTCTCGCCGGAGGAGCCTTCCGCTTCCCGGGCGCTGGCCGAGGCAATGGGCAAGGAAGCCAACCTCAGGTACAGTCCGCCCAGAAGGGAGAGGAGGAAGACTATCAGCCTTCGAGGGAACCGGACGACTGTCGACATGAGGCCTCCAGGTGGAACGAATCGAATAAGTAGCGGCTAGGCAAGCAAGCGGGTCTGTGTTTTTATCCAGGTACAGCCGCGTGGTGGCCGCAGACCAGGTGCGTCGTCGGCGTTTGTACAATGTTCTGCAAGCATCGTTCTTGTTTGAGGAGGTTCCGGGTGCCCTTCGAGTCGAACCCCAGTTCGCCGGCTGCTGCCGAGGAACTCATCGAGGAAGAAAAGCTTCTGGTCGCGTATCGCACTCATGGCATGCCGATGAAGATTGTGCGTGCGGAGGCGAACCGGCCGTGGATGGATGCCTTTCACACCAGCTTTGCGAACCGGTGCCTGCCGATGCGGATCGCCAACCAGGATGGCTGGTTTCTTCTGAATCCGAGCCCCGTCCAGGTGCTTTGGAACGGTGGGCGCAAACAGAGCGACGTGTCGATCGAGGTCCTCGAAGGAACGACGACGCCGGTTCTGAGCCACTTTGGTCATGGGGTGATTACCTGGTGGCTGCCTTACCTGTTTCGCACGCCTACCGGCTATAACATGCACGTGCGCGGACCGGTGAACTACTGCAAGGATGGCATTGTGCCGCTGGACGCGCTGGTGGAGGCGGACTGGTCGGTCGCCAGCTTCCCGATGAGCTGGAAGCTGACGCGGATCGGCCACCCGGTGCGCTTTGAGAAAGACGAGCCGATCTGCATGATCTCTCCGGTGCGGCGCGGAGAGACAGAGTCCTTCTCTCCGCTGACTCGTGAGCTGGCATCGAACCCGGCGCTGCGGGCGGGCTTCGATGGCTGGTCGAAGAGCAGGCATGCGCACAACGAGAGTTTGCGCCACCCGAACCCGCCGGCCAAGTGGCAGAAGCACTATTTTGTCGGCACGCATCCGTCCTCTTCCAGGCAGTTTCGCGATCACCAGGTCCGCCTCCTGGTGCGACCGTTTCCCGAGCTCCCCGCGGCGGCTGAGAAGGCTGTGCAGGCGCCGGCGGCCGCACCAGCGAAGATGGCTGCGGTGCTCGGCTGCCCTTGGCCCGGGCATGCGGCGGGGCTGCCATCCGTGGCTACGCTTCGCGCGTCGGCTGAGGAGGATTCGTTCTTCGAGAGGCTGGAGGAGTTGCAGCGCTTTGCCACGCGGTGGCTGGCCGGAGGCGAAGATCGCGCGGACCTGGCCGCACCCCAATGGTCGTACCAGTTTGCTGCGGCCAAGCATGCGTTTCTCTCCTGCAAACCAGACCCTCTCTTCCCTGCCGACCTGCTGGGGGCATGCATGGAGCGCCTGAACGTCTGGGGTGCAGGGCGGCACCTCGGTCGAGTGCGGTCGCTGCAGCTTAGCTTGTTCGTGCATGGTTGCTTTCGCATCCCCTCTCGTCTCAGCCACGGCACTTATTTTCTGCTTCCCTTGTTTGAGCGGCGGTCAAACCTGTTGCGCGGCGGACGGCTGGTGGTTGACCCCGTTGCTGCTTCGAATGCTCCAGACGCGGCCAAGAAAACCCGGCATCTGTCGCTCTCCGCGAACACGCTGCTGGCCTTTCGCAGTGAGAGCTTTCGCGTGGGAGTTGAAGAACTGAGAGGAAGCATGTCGCCCCGGGAAGGTCTGCTGCTGTTGGAAGGCTCTTTCGAGTAGCGGGGCGGCTCAGTTCCCCGGCAGCTTCGAGACGGCTTCATTTCTGCAGCGCCGTGGAGGGCAAGGAGAGCTTTTCTCCGGGTGCGAGCAGTTCTTCGCACCGTGTCCTTTCATAGAATCTTTCCTTGTCGGTGACGACGACGCAGGTGAGGTTCTTGGCGCCGCCGAAGCTTGTCTCGATCAGCGCATGACCGGGAGCGATGGGGCGCAGGATGCCGGTTGTCTTCTCGACCATGACGACGGCGCCGGGCACCCGGGACCGCACGAGGAATTGGACGGCGCTGGCGTCAAGCTCTACCTTGGTGCCCAGGCCGGGGTAGGAGACCTGGGGCACGAGGAAGGTGCGGGCCGGCCGGTCGGAGTGCAGGTAGATGGTTCCGGCGTTGTCGCCGGGCTGGCCTCCGACGCTTACCGTGAGGCTTGCGGCGGGGCGAAGGGGCGGCTTCACGTCGAGCAGAAATACCTGGTGGAAGATGGTTCCATCCGTCGCCTCGCCAAAGACGTCTAGGCCGGTGCGTCCAAGGTGCAGAGGCACGACGACGATGTAGTTCCGGCCATCGGGACGGGAGAGGATGGGGGTGTCCTTGACGCTGCCCTCGATGAGCACAGGCGCGTCCTGACTGCCTTGAAAGAACCGGACCTGATGGGTGTGCAGCACGGTGATGTCGCCGGAGGCGAGTTTCAGGTCGATCTGGTTCGGTTCGCCGAGCGTGATCTTCTTGTCAGGCGTTGCCAGGGTGATGACGCTTGCGTCAAACCTGGCCTTCGGTGCGCCGCGGGTAGCAGGTGTACCCTGCTCGGCCTGCTGCGCTGCTGCCTGGGGGTGTGCGGGCACAACCGCCGGGGAGCCGCCGCCGGAGTTGCACACCTGGCTTCCTGAGGACTGGAGCAGGCAGAGGACCGACTGGTTGACGTCGTTGGAAGCGAGGACATTGTCGGTCGAGAGCCCGGTCAGGCCGGAGAGCGTGGGGTAGATGGTGAACGGTAGCCCGGTATGTGCCAGGTTTGGGAAGGGGGTGCCGGCGATGGGCTTGCCGGCATTCTGACTATCCGTGGTAACGATCACATCGTTGGGCAGGTCGGAGAGGATGTCGCTGAGTGAGGGGATGCTGGGCTGGGTATAGAGCACTGCATCGATAAACTCCTGCAGCAAGCCGCGCAGCAGAGGCATGGGGATGACGGTGTCAGAGAAGTAGGCGGAGATGGCGCGCCAGTTGACGTTGGGTATGTTGGCCGGCGGAGCGTTGAGGATACTGGGAGAGTCGGGGCGGAGGGAGTCTACGGCTCCGCCTGCGAGCGGGGCGCCCGGACCGGTAAGGGGTAGCTGCAGTCCCTGTCCAAAGCACTGCTGCAGCGTGGTGGTAGAGGAGAGGCCACACTCGTAGGACCAGAGGATACCGGGAGCCGTGTAGATGGGCGCCTGGTTGACGTCGCCCGCGTTGTTGAGCAGCCAGGAGGCGAGCGCGGATCCGGACTCCGGCGTGTCAATGGTGACCAGGGTGCTGAAGGCTCCCTGGTTCAGGTTGGCAGGCCCATAGTACCCGGCGTGTGCGGAGTAGTTGCGAGCAGCGAGCCCGCCCATGCTGTGGGCCACGACATCGAAGCGGCCTGCGATGATGTGCAGGCTTGAGAGCGCAGCGGTCTCGGTGTCGATGGCGTCGGCAATGGCGTCGGCCGAAGTTTTCTCGCACCCGCCGACGCCGTAGGGATCATAGGGCTGGTCGAAGCCGAGATACCGCGAGTAGCAGATCGGGATCAGCTCTCCAGGCAGATAGTTGGTGGCATTGCTCTGCACATAGGCAGCCGTGTTGGCGAGGGAGGCGGCGCTGCCCCACAGGCCGTGGATGAACAGGACAGGCTTGGGGTAGAGGGAGATGAGATCCGTCTCCTGGTTGACTCCCTGGGCCACTGCCAAAGTGGGGCTGGCGCCCTGGAGGAAGCCGGCATAGCCAGGAAGCGGCGCACGCACCAGGACCAGCGCTGAATACGTACCGGTTCCGTTATCGACCCAGCCAGTGCCACCGGCGCTGACGGTCATGGAGGAAGTGCCACCGGCAGGCAGGGTTTGCCCGACGGGCACGTTCATGAAGTTGGGGTCGTAGGGAAAGAGCAGGAGGCCGTTCGCCACGGTGAAGCTGACATCCTGAGCGACCTGGGTCTGGTAGACAGCGACAAGCGTGGCGCCACCATCGGCGACCAGGCCAGAGGCGTAGTTGTTGTCGGCGGGGAGAGAGGCAAGGAGCGCGTTCGTGTCGACCGCAGAGTTGCTATAGAAGGGGTAGGGATCGACCGTGTACAGGCTGCCGGCGCCGGTGCCGTTGTTGGTGATGTTGACGGAGTAGGGAGAGCTGGAGCTGCTGCCGCCGCCAGGCCCGGGCGCAAAGCCGCTGCCGGCACTCGCATTGGAGACAGTCAAGGACCCGGTCTCAGAGGGGTCGGAGGCGTCAGGGGTGACCTGGGCGAAGAGCTGCGTGCTGGTGCTGGAGCTGCTCTGTACGGTGACGGTGCCGGCAGGAACGGAGATGGAGACGGTAGAGGTGCCGGAGCAGAAGCCGCTGCCGGTAATCGTGACCTGGGAGGTTTGGCCGGCCGGGTAGGTGGAGGGCTGGACGCCAGAGATGGTGGGAGAGCCACAGCTGAGCTGGAAGTAGCCTGTGCTGCTGCCCCAGACGCTGCCGATCGTGTAGTCGGCTGCGCCTGTAGGGGCGGTGGAGGCGATGGTGTAGTCGACGGGCTGCGTGCTGGCACTGAGGTCGCTGGTGCTGGCGCTATAGTCGGCGGGCTGGCTGATGGAGGGGGAGAAGCCGCTGGTGTTGGAGCTGATGGTTGCAGTGTTGCCCGGAGGCCCGGCGAGATTGGTGCCCGAGAGCGTGAAGGTGCCCTTGGAGCCGAGGTAGTCGCCGGTGGGCGAGATATTGGTGATGTTTGGTGCGCCGGTCTGATAGCCGGTGCTGGTCACCAGGGTGGACGTACAGCCGTTGGCGTAGCCGCACGACTGAACATAGGAGCCGCTGAAGTCGTACCTGTCGCCAACGTTGACACTCGCGGTGGCCGTGGCTACGGCCGTGAGGTCATAGCTGTCTTCCTCGTCACCGCCGGCGGGGCTGCCATTGTCGTTGATGTTGACGACCACGTCGGGCCAGCAGCCGTTATCGTACTGATCCTGCGAGATGGACGCCTCGATGGTGACCACCACCGTGGTGCCATCGGGAGTAAAGGTCATGGAGCCGTAGTCTTCCGAGGCGCCGCCGCAGAAGTAGCAGGGTCCTGCCTCGTTGCTGCGGACCGTTCCAGAGGGCTGGAGCGGATGCACGCGTGACTGTGCGGACTTCGGCGGGGCGGCTCGTCCCCCGGGAACACCGGGAACCAGGTGACCGGGGATGGAGCTCACCCCGGCATAGAGCTGCGTCACGTGGGTATCGAGCCTGTCGGCGAGGTCAGGCCCGAGCAAGCCATGGAGCGTGGCGGCCTCGCTCTCTGAGGCGGCGTCGAGCTCGGCGAGCGCCTGGTGGATGGCGGGCTTGGCGCTGTCAGAGAGGGCGTGGGCTCCGGGATAGGCGTTCCGGTCGGCCATCTTCATGGCGTGGAGGCGGAACTTCATCTCTCGCTCTTTCTGATCGAAGCGAGCGGCAGCCGCCTTGAAGGACGCGAACTGGGTCTCTGTGAGATGAAGCCTGGACTGAAGGTAGGTCCGGAAGGCGACGCCGGTGCCGCCGGCCTGCACCTGGTCCTCGGCGAGCTTCTCGAGGTTGGACTGGAGGCGGAAGGCGAACTGATACATGTGGGGCAGGGTGGCAGGCACCTGCTTGCCGTGGATGTCGAGCTGGGTCGGCGCGGCGTTCTCGAGCGGCTCCTGCGCGTGAACTGCCGTGGCAGCGAACGTGGTCAGAAGGATGGCCGCTACGCCTGCCAGCACGCGTGCCGTCCTGCCTGCCTTGAGGATGCGGCCTGGCGCGCGGCTGAGAACACCTTCTCCTTTGGAGCCCATGCTGGAAACCTTCACGATGTCCTCACATACCTGGTTGCTGGAGTAGGGCAGATGGCTTGGAGCCTGATGGAGTTTGACTCGGTGAGGAGTTCCGGTTGGCATGCTCGGGAGGGTGGGGGTGCGTTGTCCGCGCTGATTCGGATGTGCGAAAAGGACCTCTGCTCAGAGCGAAAGGCAAGCCGTTGCGGCCGGTTGGTATCAGGGTCGGACGGCGAAGGAGCGAAGGACTCACGCGTGCCGGACAAGTCGTGAGAGCCAACCTTGCGTCGCGAAGAAGAGCCGGGAACTGACAGCTGCGAGAGGGAGTAGGGCGCTCCTCGAGCAAAAGCGCGGAAGGAATCCGAGTAACCGCAAGGTACCCAACGGCTTCTGGCGTGTCAAGCGGTTTTCTGGAGATGTGGATCGGACTACATGAAGATTTTTCGCGAATACCGGGGGTGGAGAGCGGCTAAGGGAACCCCGCATTCACCCTGCATTAAGATTGATCGAACCCAAATACCGGTTCCGTTCGTAACACGACGATAGGAAAGAACTAACTAGCTGCCTTGTAATTTTTTCTGTGAACGTGCTTATCTTAGCTTTTAGAGGGCACTTGTAGCATGCTCGCTTCATCGCTAAGGACGGGGCATGCATTTGATGGTAGGTTTTGTCGCGGGCGTAGGCAAAGGCAGTGACCAGGCGGTGCAGGTGGTCTGCCGGGGATTCACCAAGAGTAACAGTCCAGCAATAGCGATGAGGGTCGAGTCAACCAGCAGTCCTAAGTGGAGTAGGTGCCGGGCTTTGTTCGTGCTGATACATTGATAGGTTCCAGTTGCACGCGACAAGATCTAGGCATATGCTCATCGCACTCAAACGTTCCAGAAGCTTTGACCCCTTCGTTCCTTCCTTCCTGCCTGCGTTCCCTTGCTAAAACTTGAGTGGTTCTTGAGCCTGTCGAGAGGCCAGCGCGTGAGCGTGCCTTTTCATGCATGGCGCAACTGCTGGCAATTGCGCAGACACAGGGAGGAAACAGGATGATTGCATTGAACGTGAATGGCGTGGTGCACGAAGTGAATGTCAGCAGCAATGACACGCCGCTATTGTGGGTGCTGCGAGACATTCTCGGCATGACCGGGACCAAGTATGGATGTGGGATCGAGGTATGCGGCGCCTGCACGGTGCTGATCGACGGGGAGCCGGAGCGGTGCTGCCAGGTAGGCGTAGGCGAGGCGCAGGGCAGGATGATCACAACCGTCGAAGGACTGTCAGCTGACGGCAAGAGCCACCCCCTGCAGCAGGCCTGGATCCAGCTGCAGGTGCCGCAGTGCGGCTACTGCCAGTCCGGGATGCTGATGTGTGCAGCGGCCTTACTGCAGAACAATCCGCAGCCAGCCGACTCGGACATCGACGAGATCTCGAATGTCTGTGTCTGCGGGACCTACCAAAGGATCCGCGCTGCTATCAAACTCGCCGCAACCCTCTAGCAGGAGCCGCACACATGTCTATCGAAATGACAGAAGAAGCTGTGCCGGTCGGCCAGCCTACAGGCGTAACCAGACGGCAGTTCATCGTCACCGGAACGAGCGGATTCATGCTGCAGTTCTGCCTGCCGGGTGTGTCGCGGGCGGCTGCAGCGCTAGGAGCGCCAGCCCCGGTCAAGATGAATTCCTACATCGTCATCCACGCGAACAGCACAGCGACGATCTACTTTGGCGGCTGCGAGCTGGGCCAGGGGGCGATGTCGGGCCTGGCACAGCTGGCGGCCGAAGAGCTGATGCTGGACTGGTCGCAGGTGGTGACGCAGACGGTGCTGCCGGACTCCATCTCCTACATCACGGGCGGCAGCAGCGCGATCCGCACCAACTATCTGCCGGTGCGGCAGGCCGGGGCGGCGGTGCGCACGATGTTGATCGAGGCGGCAGCCGCCCGCTGGAAGGTACCGGTGGCGCAGTGTACGGCGAGCAACGGCGAGGTGACGGACACAGTGAGCAAGCGGATTCTGAGCTATGGGAACCTGGCTGCCGCAGCGGCGAAGCTGAGTCCGCCTTCCAAGCCATTCCTGGTTGCGGATGCGAAGCTGCGGCTGATCGGCAAGTCGATGCCGCGGCTGGATCTGCCTGACAAGGTGAATGGCCGGGCGATCTACGGCATAGACGTGCGGGTGCCGAACATGCTCTATGCGGCGGTAAAGCATTGTCCGTCGCTTGGAGGCACGCTTGCCTCAACGCCGGGAAACCCCGGAGGCGGGGTGGTGGCGGTGGTGCCGCTGGGCAATGCTGTGGCGATGGTGGCAGGCACGACATGGGACGCGATGTCCGCCTTCGACGAAATGGAGATCAGCTGGAACATTCCTGCCAGCTCCAAGGCGATTGACAGCACGGTCTTCAGCACCGAAGCGACGACCATCATGGCGCAAGGGCCGGTGGTGCCGGCGGAGGTGATTGGCAATGCGGCGAGCGCGATGGCGGGTGCGGCCAAGGTGCATGACGCCACCTACTCCTTCCCCTACCTGGCGCATGCCTGCATGGAGGTGTTGAACTGCACGGTCAGCATTACGGCTGCGGGTTGCGAGATATGGGCGCCTACCCAGGCGGCGGCGTGGGTGCAGGGCACAGCCGCAGCGCTGACCGGTCTGCCGCTGAGCAAGATCACCGTGCACACGACGCTGATGGGCGGTGGACTGGGGCGCAAGATCGAGCAGGACTACATTGCGCAGGCGGTAAAGGTAGCGATGGCGGTGAAGGCCCCGGTGAAGCTGATGTGGCCGCGGGAAGAGGACTTTGGCAAAGACATGTACCGGCCGATGGTGCTGTCGCACGTCAAGGCCGGGCTCGACGCTTACCACAGGGTGGTGGCGTGGGAGAACCGCATTGTCTCGCCATCGATCCAGGCGCAGCGCGGGTGGATCTCCGCTGGCTCAGAGGATGGTCAGTCCACGGAAGGCGCTACTTCCCTGCCCTACGCCATGGCTACCCGGTTGGTGCAGTACGGGGCGCATCCGTCGCCGGTGCCGATCGGCTTCTGGCGCTCGGTGGGGCACTCCTACAACGCGTTTGTGGTTGAGACCTTCATCGACGAGCTGGCGATGATCGCAGGGGTGGATCCGTACACTTACCGGCGCGGCCTGTTGATCAACAATGAGCGGTACCTGGCGGTGCTGGACGCGGCGGCGACACTGGGGGACTACACGAGCCCGGTGCCCAGCGGTCATGCGCGGGGCATCGCGATTGCGGAGGCATTTGGCACGGTGGTGGCGGAGGTGGTGGAGATCGCGAATGCCACCTCAACTTCTGTCGACGTGCTGACGGTGGCGTGTGCGGTGGATTGCGGGCGGGTGATCAATCCCGACTCAGTGACAGCGCAGATGCAGGGAGGCATTGTGCACGGGCTCTCAGCTGCGCTGTGGGGGCATATTACGTTTGCGAACGGGGTGGCGAGCGTCAGCAACTTCGACAATTACCGGCTGGTGCGCATGCCGGAGATGCCCGCAGTGAGCGTGCATCTGCTGCCCAGCACCAACCCTCCAACGGGCGCTGGAGAGCCGGGCGTGCCGCCCCTGGCTCCGGCGCTGGCCAATGCCTACTTCAAGCTGACCGGCCAGCGTGTACGCAGCCTGCCCTTCTTCCCGACGCAGAGCACGATGGGGGATGATTAGTCGCCGGGGCAGTCTATGGAAGACGGGTGGCTCCGGCTGCAGGCTTATTTCCCTGGGAGACTGGCAAAGAACTCCCAGGCTGTCGCGGTGAGGTCAAGAGGGGCTGCGTTGTGGATGGAGTCGTTCCAGTGTGAGCTGAGGCTGCCTGGCCAGTCATGGCCGAGGTGGGCCACGAAGAGGGCGACGACAGGCACGTGCCCTTTGCACTGCTGCCAGGAGAAGCGGATGCCCCCATCCACCCTGGCAGCCTGTTGTCCGCGGCAGCCATCAAGCGAACCCCAGGTTACCCAGTTGCCATGGGGCGTGGTGGCGAAGTGCGGGCTGTTCACTTCAAAGCCGGAGAACTGTTCATCGTCATCTCCGTGGATGTAAAGGATGGGGACAGGGCGGGCGAGTTGCAGCGGCGGCTCCATCAGCGGGGTGGCGACGGCCACGATGCCATCAACGAGTTCAGGATGATGAGCAGCAAAGAGCTGGACCATGCCGGAGCCGCTGGAGAAGCCTGCGAGGAAGACTTGCCGGCGCGCGGCGCGCTCCCGGTGTAGAGCGTCGCGCAGGACTGCCAGCAGGTAGCCTTCGTCATCCACCGGCGGCATGCCCGGAGGGACCAGGTGGGTTCGAGACCCTTTCAGATCCCAGAAGGTGAGGTTGGTGTGCCTGTCGATGGGCTTGCTGAGATTGGTGGCCACCGGCTCTGGATAGACCACCAGGAAGTGGTGCTGCTCGGCCTGGCGGGCCCATTGAAACTCTTCTGACGTGAGTTGCGCGGTACTTCCTGCGCCGCCAAGCATAAGCACCATGGCAGGGTGCGGCGGTGTTTGAGCAGGCCGGTAGACGAGATAAGGCCGGCTATAGCCGTTGTGGACAAGAGGCCGGGTGGTGAGTTGCGCGCGCAGGGGCGCTGCGAAGAGGAACAGAAGCTGGGTCGCGAGCACGACGAGGATCAGGCGGCTGAACCGGGCACAGGTGCACGAGAGGGTCACTGCTGTTCTGCCTCGGCGAGGATGGCTTTGGCTCTGTCGAGAAAGGGCTTGTCGATCATCCGGCCATCGAGGGCGAAGACAGCGAGACCCTGGGTAGCCGCGTGGGCGGCCGCTGCAACGATCTGGCGCGCGGTGTGGATCTCCTCTGCAGTGGGCGAGAAGATCTCGTTCGCGATGGGGACCTGGCGAGGATGGATGCAACTGGCGCCTGCAAAGCCGAGCGAGCGGGCTGACGCGAGTTGGGCGCGGTATCCGGCTTCCTCGGTGAAGTCTGCGTAGGCCGAGTCGTAACAGGGCACGTGTGCCTGCGCGGCTGCGAGCCTGACTTGCAGGCGGATCTGCTGACGCGCAAAGACGTGATCCTGAGCGATGCCGAGCGACTCAAGCAGGTCGGCAAAGCCCAGCTGCAAGCCAAGAACACGAGGCGATGCAGCAGCGATGGCGGCAGCGTTGCTGAGGCCATGCGCCGACTCAAGGGTGGGGAGCAGACCGATGGTTCGCGGTGCGGCGCGGAGTGCGTCGGCGGCGCGGGCAACGTCCGCCGCGC
>DASWUY010000433.1:0-1900 GCA_036401435.1 Acidobacteriaceae bacterium
CCTCGCCTCCGGCCCCCGCCTCACGGTCAACGCCGACTACTTCGAGCTCAACGGCAAGCCCCTCGCCGTAGTCGGCACCACCTACATGGCCAGCGATGTGCAGCGGCTCTACTACCAGCACCCCAACGTCGCCGTCTGGGACCGCGACCTCGGCCAGATCGTCGCCGCCGGCCTCAACATGCTGCGCACTGGCTGGTGGAGCGGCTGGGCCCAGCTCTGCGATGAGAACGGCATGCCCACCGAGCACACCCTCCGCACCCTGGAGGCCTACCTCATGACCGCCCGCAAGTACAACCTGCCCGTCCAGTTCAACGTCTTTGCCTTCCTGCCCGACGTGCTCGGCGGCGCCAACGCCTACCTCGATCCCGTCTCCCTCGAACGCGAAAAGACCCTCTACGCCGCGCTGGCACAGCGCTTCGGCACCGTGCCCTTCCTCGCCTGGGACCTGATCAACGAGCCCAGCTTCAGCCAGAACCTCTGGACCTCCCGCCCCAACGGCGACCCCATCGAGCTCGCCCGCTGGAACACCTGGCTCGCCACCCGCTACCCCTCACGCGCCGACATGGCCGCTGCCTGGAATGTCCCGTGCATCGGCGAACACGGAACCATCCCTGTCCCCTCGTTCGTCCGCGCCAGCGAAGGCCCGCCCCCACCCCTCAACCTCTACGACTTCTACCTCTTCTCGCAGGACACCTTCGCCGCCTGGGTCGCCGAGATCCGGCGCACCCTGCGCGCTGCCGGCTCCCACCAGCTCATCACCGTCGGCCAGGATGAAGGCGGCAACAGCCAGCGGCTCCTGCCCGCCTACTTCGGCGACGCCGTCGACTTCACCACCAACCACTCCTGGTCCCAGAACGACAACCTCCTCTGGAACTCGCTCCTGGCCAAGCAGCCCGGCAAGATGATGCTCATCCAGGAGATGGGCGCCGGGGCCGGCATCGGCCCCGACCGCATCGAGCGCCGCGACCCAGACAGCCAGGCCGCCCTCTTTGAACGCAAGGTCATCCTCTCCTTCGCCCAGGGCAGCGGCGCCATCGAGTGGCTCTGGAACACCAACGCCGACATGGTCGAGAACGGCGAAGTCGCACTCGGCGGCGTCCGCGCCGACCGCACCGAGAAACCCGAGACCGAAGCCCTCCGCGGCCTCGCCGCCTTCGCCGCCCAGGCCTCTCCCCACCTCCTCCAGCCCCAGCAGCCCCAGGTAGCCATCGTCACCTCGCAGGCCACCCAGTTCTCCGCCCTCCAGGACCAGCAGACCCAGGCGCAGCAGCGCGCCGTCCAGGCTCTCTGCTCCCTCGCGCACACCCCGGCCTACCTGGTCGCCGAAAATCAACTCGCCCGCCTCGGCCACCCCGCCCTCGTGCTCCTGCCCTCACCCCAGGCCCTCGGTGAACCCGCGTGGCAAGCCCTGCTGGCCTACGTGCACGCCGGCGGCAGCCTGCTCGTCACCGGGCCCCTCAACCGCGACACCCACCTCCAGTCCAACGACCGCTTCGCGCCCCTCCACCTCGCCGCTACCGTCGAGCCGCTCACCTACCGCACCGCCACCCTGCCCCTGCCCGACGGGCCCGACACCATGACCTTCAACCAGGCCGCGCAGAACACCCTTGAAGCCGCCCGCTTCTCCGACGGCCACCCCTTCCAGCAGCTCCCCTGGGGCGCCGGCCACCTCTACTGGTCCGCCTTCCCCGTCGAGCTCGCCGATGAGCCCCAGGCCGCCGCGCGGCTCTACACCGCTGTTCTTCAGGCAGCCGGCATCCAGCCCCCCTTCGCCGAGGACACGCCGCTCCCGCCCGGCGTCCTCGTCTACCCCACCCTCCTCAAGGACGCCATCCTCTACCTCTTCGCCTCCACCTACGCGGACGACACCCCCATCGCCCTCCGCGATCAAACCACCGGC
>DASWUY010000434.1:0-12783 GCA_036401435.1 Acidobacteriaceae bacterium
GCGTTTGATTTCCTGGAGAAGCCGCTGTCGCTGGAGCGAACGCTGATCCTGATCAAGAACGCGCTGGAGGCGAGGCGGCTGCGGGCGGAGAATCGCGAGTGGCAGATGCAGCTGGCGATGGCTACGTCGATTACGGGGAGCAGTGTCTCGGCCAAGGCGCTGCGGCAGCAGGTGCGGCTGATGGCGCCGACGAATGGGCGCGTGC
This sequence comes from Acidobacteriaceae bacterium, assembly GCA_036401435.1. Lineage (GTDB taxonomy): Bacteria > Acidobacteriota > Terriglobia > Terriglobales > Acidobacteriaceae > EB88. Next base: position 206 of record DASWUY010000434.1, read on the forward strand.
TGATCTTTGGCGAGTCGGGCACGGGCAAGGAGCTGGTGGCGCGGGCGATGCATGCGGAGAGCCTGCGGCGGGAGCGGGTGTTCATCGAGCTGAAGTGCGCGGCGATCCCGGAGGACTCGATCGAGAGCGAGTTGTTTGGGCACCGGAATGGTGCGGTGGCAGGTGGCCCGCCGGAGAAGCGGGGGACCTTTGAGCGGGCGGACGGGGGCACGCTGCTGCTGGACGAGGTGGGCGACATGAGCCTGAAGACGCAGGCCAAGGTGCTGCGGGCGCTCGATGAGCAGCGCTTTCTGCCGGTGGGCGGGACGCACCCGGTGGACGTGGATGTGCGGGTGATTGCGACCACCAACAAGAACCTGGAAGACGAGATTGCGCGGGGGAACTTTCGCGAGGATTTGTTCTACCGGCTGAACGTGATTCCGTTCTTTGTACCGCCGCTGCGGGAGAGGCGCGAGGATATCCAGCCGCTGGCCCGGCTGTTTATGGCGGAGCTGGGGCGGGAGTATGGGCGGCCGCATGTGGACCTGGCCGAGGACGCGCTGGAGGTGATGAAGCAGTACCACTGGCCGGGGAATGTGCGGGAGCTGAAGAACCTGGTGGAGCGGGTGCTGATCCTGAACCCGCAGACGCCGCGGATGGAGCGGAGGCATCTGCCGATGCTGATGCACAGGAGCGGAGCGCGGAGCCGGGTGGGTGAGGAGTTCAGCACGCTGCAGCAGGCGCGCGAGGCGTATGAGCGGGACTACATTTTGAAGAAGATCGATGAGTGCCACCACAACATCAGCCGGGCGGCCGAAGCGCTGGGGCTGGAGCGAAGCCACTTGTACCGGAAGATGCGGGCGCTGGGGATCCTGGTGCGGGAGAGTGCGGGGTAGGCTGCGAGACTGCCTGCAGGCGATTAGGCCGCAGACGGAATACCGATGCAGCCTGAGTGCAGCCGAGGGAGCGATGTTGCACCCCTTCTCGTCTTCGAGAAGGGCAGGCAAGCGGAATCAGTCGACACGGTAGATGGCGGCGCCGTGGGGTGGCAGGGTGCCTTTAAGGGTGGGTTGGCGGCCGAGGTCCTGGGCTTGCCACAGGTCGCGGACCTGGTGGTGGGTGCCCTTGAGGCCGAGCTGTTTCCAGTCGTAGGAGAAGTCGAGTGGGGCGTCGGAGACGTTGAAGACGGCGAGGAAGCTGCGCTTGCCGCCGGCAGGCTCTTCGGCGCGCCAGAGGATGGACTTGCCGGGTTCGCCGACACCCTGGAGCAGGCGGTTGCCGGTGGAGTGCTGGTCGACGAAGAGGACCTCGCGGTTGGTGAGCAGGGTCTCAGCGAAGGCGTCGAGCTGGGTCAGGTTGGCGCCAAGGATGAGCGGGGAGCGCCCCATGGACCAGAGGGTGATCAGGGTGCGGGTTTCGTCGTAGTTGAAGCGTGAGAGCCGAGGCTGGCCCCAGCCGGGGCGGGGTCCCAGGTAGCCGATGGGGAGCATGTCCGCGTCTGGCCAGTGGCCGGGCCCGGCGTAGGGTTGCCAGGAGGCAAGGACGGCGAACTGGTTGGTGAGGGTTTGGGGGAAGGTTCCCTGGGGGCGCTTGGGGTCGGCCCAGACGTCCCAGAAGTCATCGGAGATGCGCCACTGCTGGGCGTAGTTCTCGACGTCGGCGGCCTGGCTGAGAGGGGTAGGCCCGGGAGAGAGGCTGAGGAGGATGGGCCGGCCGGTCTTCCGGAGCGCGGCGGAGAGCATGTGGATCTCGTGCGTGTTGTAGGGCTGGGAGATGCAGTCGACTTTGAGGAAGTCGACGCCCCAGGAGGCGTAGAGCTGGGCGACGGAGTCGTAGTAGGCCTGGCCGGCGGGGTTGTCCTTGACGCCCCAGTTGTCGGCATTCCAACGGCAGACGTCGTTGGTGTCGGCAGCGTCGGTGGTGTGGAAGCTGCTGTCGGCGATGGGCAGGTTCTTGTCCACGACCTGCCTGGGGATGCCGTGGATGATGTGCAGTCCGAACTTGAGGTCGCGGGCGTGGGCGTAGTCGGCGAGCGCCTTGAGCCCGCCGGGGAAGCGCTCCGGGGCCGGGGCGTAGCGACCATTGGCGTCGTAGGTAAAGCCCTGGTCGGCGCCCTTGGTGGCGGCGCGCTCGGGATGCGCGAGGTACCAGCCTTCATCGATGACGACGTACTGCCAGCCGGCGGGCTTGAGGTGTTGGTCAAACCAGTCGACGTTGCGCTTGAAGTCCTCGGCAGAGATGGTGAGGCCGTAGGAGTCCCAGCTGTTCCAGCCCAGCGGCGGGGTGGCGGCGAGCGAGGGTGGGGGTGGCTGCTTCTTGCCGATGGCGTGGATGGCGGGTGAGACGGAGAGCGCGAGCGACGCGGCGAGAAGGGTAAGGACGCGCGGGTGCTTCAAGGTGCGGGGGCAATGCATGGGGATCAGTGTATCGCGTGAGCCTTGGCGAGGGGTACAACTTGGGCGGAGTAGCGGAGGCAGGGAGATGCGCAAGGTTCGGTTGGCGGTGCTGCTGTGGTGCATGGGTGCGGGTACGGGGAGCGGGATGGCGCAGGCGAAGCAGGCGAGTCTCTCAGAAATTGCCGGGTTGAACCAGGCGCTGCGGGAGGCGACCGAGCACATGGACAACGCGGCGACGCTGGCGCTGTGGGCCGAGGATGGAGTGAGCCTGTTGCCTTCGACGAAGCCGCTGGTGGGCAAGGCGGCGATTGCGAAGTTCATGGACGAGGTGATGGGGGGACTGAAGGGCGCGAGGATGGAGAGCTTTGCGCTCGATTGCTTTGACACGGTGGTGTCGGGGGACCTGGGGTCAGAGTGGTGCACGGAGCACCAGGTGGTCGAGCTGGGCGGAGGCAAGCCTGTGTTTGACGGGCGGGGAAAGATGTTGCTGGTGCTGCGCAAGGGCGGGGACGGGCAGTGGCGGATCGTGCGGGAGATGTGGAACCAGGCGGAGTGACGGCTGCGCCCTGAAGGTGTCAGGCGGGCGTGGGGCTGGCGGGCGGTATACTGCGGAGCTTATGCGAGTGTTTGTGATTTTGCCGGCCGCGGGGCTGGGGACGCGGATGGCGGCGGCGAGCGGGAGTGGGGCGCCGCCGAAGCAGTTTATGAGCCTGGCCGGGGTGCCGATCCTGATCCATACGCTGCGGGCGTTTGCGGCGGTGGCGGCGTCGATGTATGTCGCGGTGCGGGCGTCGGAGCGGGCGCGGCTGAGCGGGCTGCTGGAGGAGTACAGGGGGACGGACGCGGCGATGCTCGCGAGCGTGCACCTGGTGGAGGGCGGGGACACGCGGCAGGAGAGCGTGGCGGCGGCGCTGGCGGCGCTGGTGGCAGGAGAGCCGGGCTTGGCCGAGGACGATGTGGTGCTGGTGCATGACGCGGTGCGGCCGCTGATCACGCCGCTGCTGATTGAGCGGACGATTGCAGCGGTGGTGCGGCAGGGCGCGGCGATTGTGGCGATGCCGGCGACGGACACCATCAAGCAGGTGGAGCGAACGGCGCGAGGGGCGAGGGTGACGGCGACGATTCCGCGGGAGAATATTGTGCAGGCGCAGACCCCGCAGGGGTTTCGCGCGGGGCTGCTGCGGCGGGCCTTTGCCGAGGCTGCGGCGGACGGGTTTAGCGGAACCGACGAAGCAAGCGTGGTGGAGCGTGCGGGGGTGGAGGTGGCGGTGGTGGCCGGGTCGCTGGCGAACATGAAGATCACGCAGCCCGGGGACCTGGAGCTGGCAGAGTTTTTTCTGGCGCGTGCGGGGCGATAGAGTGTGCGGCCGGGCCGGAAGGCTGGGCGCGTGCGGGGCGTACGGACAGGGCAGAAATGCTCTAGTCTTGACCTTGCGCGCGCCCGGGGTTGATCGACGGCGCGCAACCGATGCTCGCCGGCCCCGAGGACAGAGACGATGGACATTCGCATAGGACACGGTTTTGACTCGCACGCTTTCAAGGCGGGCGTGCCGCTTCGCATCGGGGGGCTGGACATCGAGCACCCGGAGGGGCTGGCCGGGCACTCGGATGGCGACGTGCTGCTGCACGCGATCACGGATGCGCTGCTGGGCTCGGTGGCGGCGGGAGACATCGGCACGTTTTTTCCGCCCAGCGATCCGCGGTGGAAGGATGCCGAGTCGTCGATCTTTCTGAACCTGGCGCTGGAAGAGATACAGCACGCCGGGTACCGCATTATGAACGTGGACGCGACGCTGATCCTGGCTGCGCCGAAGATTTCGCCCATCGCCGGCGAGATGCGGGAGCGCCTGGCGATCCTGCTGGACGTGCTGCCGAAGGTGGTGAGCATCAAGGCCAAGACTCCAGAGGGCCTGGGGAGCGATCACGTGGCGCAGGCGCATGCGGTGGTGCTGGTGGAGCGCGTGGAAGATCCGTCGGAGCTGAAGAGCATGACGGCGATGATCGAGAGCCAGGCGCAGCTGGAGGCCGTGGTGCGGGACCTGGTGAGCGAAGTGCAGAAGGGTCCGGAGCGGCGGACGGTGGTGCCGGTGTTTGACACGGAAGACATCACCTAGGCGCGCGGCTGTCGCGCCGGGCCGTTCGAGGTTAGAGGAGCTGCACTCCGCCAGCTGGACGAGGTTGCCCGGTGCGGGCTTCTGCCCTAGCATCGGGGGAGAAGCCCATGCCTGAAAAACCTCCCCGCGTACGTTTTGCTCCTTCTCCGACCGGCTACCTGCACGTGGGTGGCGCGCGCACGGCGTTGTTCAACTGGCTGTTTGCGCGACATTTTGGCGGAACGCTGATCCTGCGGATCGAGGACACGGACTTTGAGCGGTCGTCCGATGCGATGGTCGAGGGCATTCTAGCCGGGATGCGATGGCTGGGGATGGACTGGGACGAAGGCCCGTTTCACCAGTCGCAGCGCTTGGAGCTGTACCGGGAGACGGCGCAGAAGCTGCTGACCGGAGGGCACGCCTACCCCTGCTTCTGCACCCGCGAGGAGCTGGAGGTGCGGCGCGCGGAGGCAGTAGCCGCGGGCAGGCCGCCAATGTATGACCGGCGGTGCCGGCGGCTTACGCTGGAGCAGATTGCCGGGAGGCGTGCGGCCGGGGAGGCGGCGACGATCCGGTTTGCGGTGCCGGAGAGCGGGGTGACGGCATTCGAGGACGCGGTCGTCGGCACGGTCGAGTTCGCCAATGCGGAGCTCGAGGACTTTGTGCTGCTGCGCTCGGACGGCATACCCACCTACCACCTGAGCGTGGTTGCCGATGATGTGGAGATGGGGATGACGCATGTGATCCGTGGCGCGGATCACATCTCAAACACGCCCAAGCAGGTGCTGCAGTACCGGGCGCTGGGCGCGCCCCTGCCGGTGTTTGCGCATGTGCCGCTGATCCTCGGTCCGGACAAGACGCGGCTGTCGAAGCGCCATGGGGCGACGAGCGTGATCTCGTACAGGGAGATGGGCATTGTGCCGGAGGCGTTTCGGAACTTCCTGGCGCTGCTGGGGTGGACGCCGGGGGAGGGTGGGGCGGGGCGGGAGGTGTTTCCCTCTGACGAGCTGATCGGGCTGTTTACGCTGGAGGGGATTTCAAAGTCGAACTCGGTCTTTGACCCCGACAAGCTGGCCTGGTTCAACACGGAATATATCCGGGCCTACCCGGCGGAGCGGCTGCTGCCGCTGGTGGAAGAGGAGTGGGCGCAGGTGGGGTTCACGCCAGACCGTCCGCGGGAGGAAGTGCTGGCGGCGATTGAGCTGACGAAGACCAGAGCGCGGAGCCTGAAGGATTTCGCGGGGGCGTTCCGCGGGTACTTTGGCGACGACTTCGCATATGACACCGCGGCGGTGACGAAATTCCTGAACGACCCGGCGGTGCCCGGGATGCTGCGGGAGTTGGCGCGGCGGTACGAGGGTGCGGGGGAGTTCACGGAGGCGTCGGCCGAGGCGGTGCTGCGGGGGTTTGCGGAGGAGAAGGGTGTGAAGGCGGGGCTGCTGATCAACGGCGCGCGGGTGGCGCTGACCGGGCAGGCGGTGGCGCCTGGCCTGTTTGCGGTGATGGTGGCGCTGGGACGGGCGCGTGTGGCCAGGCGGCTGGCGGCGGCGCCGCAGGCTGTGGCACTTGCCTAGGGTCAGGAGGTAGGACGCTGTGACGGCGTTGACGGCCGAAGAACTGATGGCGTGGGTGGATCGGACGCATGAGGGCTGGCGAGGGCTGTTGGCGGCGCAGCCGGAGGTGCTGTTGCTGCCCTGCGATGTGGCTGGCGGGGGCTCGGTCGCGGGCCTGCTGCAGCATGTGGTGGCGGTGGAGCTGCGGTATGCGGAACGCTTGCACGGGAGGGCCGTGAGCCCCTACGAGCAGGTAGCGAACGGATCGGCGGAAGAGCTGCACCGGACCCATGAGCAGGCGTTTGGATTGCTGCGGGGGCTGCTGGCCGAACAGGAGACAGACTGGGAGGAGACCATCGAGTTTGAAACGCGCACCGGAGGGAGGTGGCGGGCGACGCGGCGGGCGGTACTGGTACACCTGCTGATGCACTCGGTCCGGCACTATGCGCAGCTGGCGACGATGGTACGGCAACAGGGAGTGAAGCCGGGCTGGCCGATGGACTACCTGTTCATGCAGGGGCGGCCGGTGTGAACCTTGCGGGTGGCCTGCGCCTGGCGTCTTCTGGGCCTGGCGGGGCTAGGTCCGGATGTCGGCGTCAAGGAACTGGAGCGTCTCGGCGAGCTGGGCGTGGAACTGCCGGTCGCGGGAAAAGGCGTGGTTCCAGGCACGGCTTTGGTGGATCGCGTCCTTGGCCTGAAGCAGGGGCATGCCGGTGAGCTCGCTAAACAACTTGATGGAGTCGATCTTGCTGAGGCCGCCCTGGCGCATGATGCCAAGGACGATCTGAGGATCTGCGCCTGCTTCGACTAGGCGTGCGGCGCGTTCGGCGATGGCGTTCTGCTCGGGCAGCTTGAAGGGTGCGGTCATTTGGCGACCAGGTCGAAGGCGACGGGCGCCTTGCGGGGCGGATAGCAGGCGTTGGCGTCGCAGGCCTGGTAGCGGAGAGCGGCCTGGACCAGGTGCTCGCCGGCTCGCGCGGTGAGGTGGGCGTGGAGGACGAACTCGCCGGTGTAAACGCTGAGCTTGTCGGCAGGCAGGGCCTGGGAGGCGTAGACCGCGCCCGGCGGGAAGTCGACCGAGGCGATGGAGACGCCGGACGGCTCCATGACGATGAGCTCGGTACGGATGAGGCTCTTCTGGAGGGGCTGGTGCGAGTTGATGTGCAGGCCGTCGCGGATGCGGAAGTGGAGGTCAACGGCGGCGGGCTTGCCGGCTGCGATGGAGACCTGCTCAGGAAACTCGTAGCGCACGGCCGGCTGCTCTGGCTGCTCCTGGGCGGCGGACTGCCAGGGCAGACCCTGGGGCCGCGCGGCGTACCAGGCAGAGAAGAGCAGCAGGGCTGCTGCGAGCGGGCTAAGCCTTGCCACTGGCCAGCGCTTTCTTGATGTTGGCTTCCACCTGCTCGCGGGGGGCGAGGCCGGTGACGACGTCCAGCACCTTGCCGCTGCGGTCGATGTAGAAGGAGGTTGGAAAGGCGTCGAGTTCGCCATAGTTCTTGAGGGACTCGCCGTTGAAAAGCACGGGGTAGTTCATGTGCATCTGGGTCGCGAACTTGACGACCTCGGCTTTTTCGGACTGGAGCTTGGTCTTGTCATCCAGATCAAGCTCGTCGGCGGAGACGCCGAGGATCTCAAAGCCCTGGCTGCCGTACTGGTCGCGAAGGGTTTCAAACCAGGGGATCTCGACCTTGCAGGGGCCGCACCAGGTGGCCCAGAAGTTGATCAGGACGGCCTTGCCCTTGTAGTCGGCGAGCGAGACCTTTTTGCCGGTGGTGTCTTCGAGGGTGAAGTTGGGGGCCTGCCGGCCTTCAAGCGGGTTCGGTGGGGCCACATCGCTCTCGGCGGCGGGCGTGGCCTGGCCGTCGGGGGTGAGCAGGAGCTGGTGGGCGCGGTGGTCGGCGAGCTGGGCCTGGTGGGCGCGGTAGTTGGTGATGCCGGACCAGACGATGAGGGCAAAGGCACCGATCAGGACGACGAAGACAAAGGCTTTCCGTGGCAACGCTGGCTCCCTCTCGCTCACTTGCTCATTCTACGAGAAAGCGCCCGGGGGCGGAGCGGGCGAGTTGCCGAGCGGCTGCGCCTGGTGTGTGATGGTCAGCAGAATGAGCGAGCGAAACGGAGCGGGAGTGGGTGCGGCGCATACGCCGGCAGAGCTGGTGCGGATCGAAGCCGGGGGGCTGCTGGAGTTGGCCGAGCGGCTGGAAGGCGGGATGGCAGCCTCGTTTGAGCGGGCGGTGGAGCTGGTGGTGGCCTGTGGCGCCGGGCAGCGGGTGGTGGTGACGGGGATGGGCAAGAGCGGGATCATCGCGCAGAAGATTGCGGCAACGCTCTCCTCAACCGGCACGCCGGCCTTGTTTCTGCATCCGGCCGAAGCGGTACATGGGGACATCGGGATGCTGGCGCCAGGCGACCTGGTGGTGGCGCTCTCGGCGAGTGGGGAGACGGAGGAGATGCTGCGGCTGCTGGCCATGGTGCGGCGGCTGGGCAGCGGGGTGATCTGCTTCTGCTGCTGCATGGGGTCAACGCTGGCGCGGGCGAGTGACGTGGCGCTGGACTGCAGCGTGCGGGAGGAGGCGTGCGGGCTGGGCCTGGCGCCGACCGCCTCGACCACGGCGATGCTGGCGCTGGGGGATGCGCTGGCGATTGCGGTGTCGGTGCGGAAGGGATTCCGGGAGGAGGATTTCGCGGGTCTGCACCCGGGGGGCAAGCTGGGCAAGCAGCTGGCGCCGGTGCGGGCGCTGATGCATGCAGGGGAGGCCGTGCCGCGGGTGGGGCTGGGGACGCCGATGGCAGAGGTGATCTACGAGATGTCGCGGAAAGGGCTGGGGATGACGGTGGTCGAGGATGACGGCGGCGGGCTGGCGGGGGTGCTGAGCGATGGCGACCTGCGGCGGCTGCTGGAGCGCGAGGGTCCTGGGGCGCTGCGGCGTACGGCCGGGGAGGCGATGCACCGGGGTGCGCTGACGATCGGGGCGGAGGAGCTGGCGGTGCGGGCGTTGGGGGTGATGGAGGAGCACAGGATCACGGCCTTGGTGGTCGTCGAGGGAGATGGGCGGGTGGTCGGGGTGGTGCACCTGCATGATCTGTGGGGGACGGAGCTGGTGTAGGTGTGGTTTTTGGCTTTGGAGGGTGGTGGCGGGCTAGCAGGGGTTCTACCGGGCGCGACCCCGCGGCGCTGCGCAGGGGTCGCCGGCTGGACGCCGGGGCGGGGCGCGGGTTGGACACCGGGAGGTTAGCCGGCGTTCTGGGGGGCGAGCTGCTTGGCGTGGGGTGGGTCTTCGCCGAGCCAGTCGGCGTGCTTAGCGGTGGTGTCAAAGTGCGAGGTGGTCTTGAAGAGCTCGTACTGGCCGGTCATGGCGACCTGCTGGGTCTTCGCAAGCAGGGTGGCGAGTTGCTGCTGGTCTAGCGGGCGGAAGCCGCGAACGGCGGCAAAGGCCTGGTCGAGGATCTCGGGCTTGTCGATGCCGGTGATGACGACAGAAGTTGGCAGGCTGAGCGAGTAGTGCAGGCACTCAATGGGCGTGGCGGTGTTGGTCTTGAGGATGATTCCGTCGCCGCCGCCGAAGCACTTCATAGCGAGGACGCCGATGCCGTCCGAGACCAGGCGTGGGACGACCAGCTGGGCGAAGCTGCGGTAGTGGGCGTCCATGACGTTGAGCGGCATCTGTGCGGTGTCAAAGTGGAAGCCGTGCCGCTGGGCGACATCGAGCATGTAGAGGTGGATGTGGGGGTCCTTGTGGCCGGTGAAGCCGATGAAGCGGACCTTGCCGGCCTGCTTGGCGGCGAGGACAGCCTCCATGGCGCCGTCTTCGGAGAAGACGCGGTCGGGATCGTCGAAGCGGATGATCTCGTGGTGCTGGAGGAGGTCGATGTGGTCGACGCCCAGCCGGAGCAGCGACTGGTCGATCTGCTTTTGAGCGACAGACTTGGTGCGTCCGTCGAGCTTGGTCATGACAAAGGCCTTTTGCCGATAGCCGCCTTCGCGGAGCGCCTTGCCGACCAGCAGTTCGCTGCGGCCTTCGTTGTAGTCCCACGAATTGTCGATGAAGTTGATGCCTCGGTCGAGTGCAGAGTGGATGAGCTGGACAGATTGGGCGTCGCTGAGCGCGGGCTTGCCGACGTGTGAGCCACCCAGGCCGATGGCGGAGACCTCAACCCCGGTGGTGCCGAGGGGACGGTAGAGCATGTCGCCGCGCAGGGTGCCGGGGTTCTGGATGCGGGGCAGGTTGGCAGGATCGGCGGCGCTGGGGGCGGTGAGGAACTCCTTGCCGAGTGAGGTCTGGGCAGTCTGGGCGGATGCCGGCGAGCCCTGGGCCCAGGCGGCGGGGGCGGTGCCGGCGAGTGCTGCGGCGGCAGCAGACTTGAGGAAGTTGCGGCGTTCCATGGTTGATCCCCTCGGGGTAGCAGTGCGAGCGCAGGCGCGGTTGATGCGGGCGGACGCCGGCTGGCCTATTTGCTGGGATGCTGCGGTGAGGAGGGACGGAGCCGGGGGTGTGGATGAGGCAGGAAGGAAAGGCCCTGCCGCGTGGGCAGAGCCTTTTCTGGCAGAGCGGAGGGGGATTCGGGTTAGTTGATGACGCCGTTGATGCCTTTGGGGAAGAACAGGCCGGTGTTGTTGTAGGTGTAGGTGGTGCCGTTGCTGGTCCCGGGAACGCTGAGGGCGCCGGTCGTGTTGGCGTCGGTGACGACGGCGATGACCTGGGCCGGGGTACGGGACCAGGCAATGCTGTTGGCATCGGCGTTGACGATGGTGGAGGCAGGGTGAGAACCGCCTTCAAGAGTGACGTTGGTGGTGGTGAGGCCAACATCGCCCGGGGTCATGGCGGGTGCGGTGCTGGGCTGGGTGGCGGTCAGGGCGGCACGCGCGGCAGAGATCTTCTGCGTCATCATGGCCAGATTGGTGTTGCCATTGACCTGATCGAGGTAGGAGAGCGCGGTGCGGAGGATGCCGGCGTGGTAGGCCTCGACAGCATGGATCTGAACGGCGGTGGGCAGGACAAGCTGCTTGCTGGTGATGGAGCCGGCAGCGCCGTGGTAGGCGCTCACACCCACGTCCTCAAAGATGTAGCCGCCGATGAGGAAGTTTTCGTCGCTGGCGAAGGGATCAAAGCTGGCTCCGAGGCCTGCGGCGACGGCGAGAGCGTTGAAGGAGTTGTAGAGATCGAGAGTTGGCATGGCGACGCCGTAGCCGCCGAGAGCGGCTCGCAGGGCGTTGACGTGACTGGTCTCGTCAATGGTGATCTCGGTGGCGAGGCTCTGGGCCCAGCCGTAGGCGAAGGGCACGGGCGGGAAGGTGGCGGTGCCACCGCTGACCTTGGTGATGACGGAGCCCTGGATCCAGGTGCCGTTGATGCCGACCGGGGAGGGAAGCTTGTCGAGGGTGAGGCCGTAGAGGGCGAGGTTGTAGTAGGTGGCCTCAAGGTACTCGAGGTTGAGGGCGAAGTTGAGGATGTCGCCATCGGTAATCGCGGCGGCGCTGGCCTTTTGAATGCCGACGAGGGCAAGTCCTGCAAGAGCGGTACCGCCGAGCGCTATCATCTTGCGGCGGCTGTTGTCGATCACTGCGTCTAACTGCTGAGTTTCCAGTGTTGCCATGTTGATCTCCGTCCTTTAGAGCATTTTCACTATGCTTCGGGTGTTCGTGGTGCGTGCAGCGTTCGAGTGCTGCGATGGGTGCGGATGCTGTTCGTGCACTGGCCGTGAAAAGGGTCTAGCTGGACAGGATGGTTCCGCTGATGCCGGAGGGGAAGAAGCCGCCTGTGGTGACGCCGGTTCCGGGGGTGGCGAAGACGATGTTGAGTACCTGCTGAGGGGTGCGGGCGAAGGCCAGGGCGGTGGGCTGGTAGCAGGCCACGTTCTGGGCTTCGGTCGGCGTGACGTAGCTGGTAGTGGACATGGTGCTGGGGGCTACGGGCGGCTTGACGACGACGGTCGAGATGGCGGCGGATGGCGCGTCGACCATAGGAGTCTCGTTACCGCCGCCAACGCTGGCCCGGACGGCAGAAATCTTGTTGGCGAGGCCGACGAGGGTGGGGGTGCCGGACGGTGGGGTCGGGCTAGCCGCGTCGATGAGGAAGAGCGAGGTGCGGATGAAGGCAGCGTGGTAGGCCTCAACGGCCTGGATGCCGGCAGCGGCGCTGAGGACAGCGGCGCTGGTGATGGCCGGGGCTGCGCCGGTGTAGGCGGTCACGCCCACATCCTCAAAGACAAACGCGCCGAGGAGGAACTCGGTGTAGCTGGCAAAGGGATTGAAGGGAGCGGGGTTGGTGATGCCGGCCAGGGTGCCGAGAGCGGCAAAGGCGCCAAAGTCAATGGCGGGGCGGGCGACCGGGGTGCCACCGAGCGAGGTGATGGTGGCCTGGATGGCGCGCACGTGGTTCAGTTCGTCCTGCGCGATCTCATTCAGGTAGTCGCTGAAGCCGGCCGGAGCGCCAGCCAGGGGCACGGCGGTGCCTCCGCCGGTGACGGTGCCGGCGCCCGAGAGTGCATCGGCGGTGGAGAGCCCGCTGCCCGTGGCGGCATTGAGATAGAACTCCGCCTCAAGGTACTCAAGGTTG
>DASWUY010000435.1:0-18775 GCA_036401435.1 Acidobacteriaceae bacterium
AACACGCTTCTCTCCGGCAATGGCGCTTACTGGATACTCCAGTTCTCGTTCACGCCAGTGCCCTGCCCTGCGACCACGATCTTGGTTCCCTTCGTCGTGCTCGCACCAGGATCGGAGATGACCAGGCCGTTCGCCTTATTATGCAGAACCCAGGCTCCGGCAGCGCCGGTTATGGACCAGCGTTGATTGTCGGGCGGCGTCGCTCCGCCGGTTGGCAGCGGCTCCTGCACCAGCTCGTTTCCGGAGGAGGCAGGCGCGGCCAGCACGAGTTGGCTCGAAGCACTCTGTATGGTGTAGTAGCCGCCCGAGAAGACGAACGTCCACTTCTGGTTGAGCCCGCTGTTTGAGGTCCACTGGATCATCTGCGTGCCCGCAACCTTGGAGAGGCCGGGGTCGTCGAGCACCAGGTGGCTGGCTCCGTTGGTCAGCTTGTACGTGCCATTGGCAACGGGCTGCTGGGTTCCGGTCGACCCGGCGAAGACGGCCACAGTAGCCGAGTAGGCGGGGTAATCGTAGCTGAGAGTGTTCGCGTTCAGAGAGACGTTGCCGAGCGAGACGATCTGGCTCAGGTTCGCCCCGCTGTAGCTGTAGAGCGCAGCCGAACCGGCGGCGTTGAAGTTCGCGAGCGACAGCGTCGTCTGGATGGCACTGGATGTTTTGTTCAGCACCACCACCGTCAGCGCCCCGTCCGAGGTACGCTCTGCCCCGTAGATCGAAAGCTTGCCCTGGTCGCTGCTGGCCGCCTGGATGCCCGTCTCACCAAACTGCGCGCCCGCGCCGTCATAATCCCGGTAGAGGCGAAAGGCGTACGCAATCGGGTCCCCGGGGGCGGGCGTGTTCCACATGTTTGCGAAATCGACGGCTTGGCGCCCGAAGATACCGAGCACGTCAGCCTCGGACAGGGCGTCCGTGATCACCTTGTGGCCGCTGTCAATCGAGTACTCGGAGAAGGCCAGCCGGGTGCCGGGGTAGTACTGCGTGATCCATTGCTGAAAGCGCGGAATCAGCTGCATCGGCCCGTCAAAGTAGTACTGCTCGACCCAGGTACCCCCATTGTAGGTCGGGTCCCAGAGCGTACGCGTCGAAGCCAGCTGCGAAGCCACGTCGCTGAACTGCGGATAGTAGTGTTCGTCGAAGTAATCGAGGATCCTGACTCCGTGTGCCTGCTGGTATGCAGCCATCTGCTGCAGGTAGTACTGGCCCGCATAGAGATTGTTCTGCTGGCTCGGCGTGCCGATCCATCCCCCCAGCGTGAAGTCGGAAGGGCCAAGGACAGAGGCCGACGGATCCTGCTGCTTCACCATCGCCGCATACTGCTGCCCCAGGGCGACGATCGTGGGATAGGTCGTGCCTCCCGGCTGCACATCGCGGTGCGTGTTGCCCCAGCCGAAGGGTTCGTTGTCCAGCTGATAGAACGGTACGCCGCCCTTGCTTGCCGTGCCGAAGGTGGCGACCAGGTGCTGCACCCAACCCTGCTGCAGCGAGGTGCTGTTCGCGACGTGATTCGCGTAGATGTTGGTGTCTGTGAGCTGCGTGCCCGAGGGCGAAATACTGTTGCCGCAGGTCTGGCCGTTCGGGAAGACGTAAGGGTTGGTGGACTGCTGCGGACCATAGACAGAGACCGGGAAGCTGCAGTTCCAGGCAGCCGAGCTGTTCACATACGGGATGATCGGGATCGTGATCAGCGAGCCCGCGCCCGCAGACTTGTAGGTGCTCACCATCTGGTCTACCGAGGCGCCCGGCACAGGACTGCTCGAGCCATTGCCGCCCATGAAGAACCAGTCGAACCCGGCGTTCGAGGAGTCCACTTCCCAGTTGTAGCGGGTCGTGCCATCACCACCCCAGCGAACATTCGGCACATGGATCTCGGCGGCAAAGGTAGCGTCGAGACCATAGTTGGCGATGCCGTAGATGTTGGGATTGATGGCGTGGCGATTGGACGCTGCGTCCACCGTGAGCGTCGGTGCGCTCTGTGCCATCAGGCTGGTCGGTCCGATGAGGCAAAGCGCTGCAAGCGAGAGGCAAGAAGGAAGGAGCCGTGTCATGCAGCGAGACCTCGGGGTACTCTGAGTCAGAATCATGAGCTAGTCTTTCCGCGTTCGATCGCAAGATCAAGCGCCACGTTCATGTTACTGTCCGTGTACTGTGTCAGGTTACGATCTGGTTACTTTCCTGGACACGGGTGCGATTACAGTCCCTCTCCGCGGCGCATGACCAGCGCTTCCCTGCCGTCTTCAGCACCAACGTCACGACGGCAGTAGAGGTGCGACGCCTGCCCTGCCCCTGCTGTCCGCACAACACCAGCGCCCTGATTGCCTCCGCAAGCGAGGCTTCCCGGCTGCGTCACCGCCTCGTCTAAGTGCCTGTATGCGCATGCTCCTCCTGACTGTGCTTCTCGTCCTGCCCCTCCCCCGTTTGCAGGCCCAGGCCCATCCAGGCTGCACCGTCACCCCTGTGGCGCTGGCCCAGATGCGCGGCTGCTATCGCCCGCTGCTCGTCTTTGCCCCCACGGCAGCAGATCGCCGCCTGGCCGCTCAGCGCCAGGCGCTCGACGAGGCTGCGGACGACATGATGGATCGCAATCTGCTCCTGGTGCCCATCACCGATTCGACAAAGGGCTTTGACGCGCCGCTGGACGCGCCGTACGCCCTGTTCCCGGCAGCCGAGCAAGCCGCCGCCCGCGCCCGGTTCGACGTCTCGCCGGGCCGCTTCCTGGTCCTGCTGCTGGGTGAGGATGGAGGCGTCAAGCTGCGCAGCAGCTCACCTGTCTCCGTCGACCGTCTGAACGCCCTGATCGACAGCATGCCGACCCGCAAGCGCGAAATGCAGCGTGCGCATGCGAATTAACACAGGCCGCCTTGAAGTCTCCTGTCGGCGGTATGCCAATCGAGTACCATCGGACCATGAGCTCTGTCCCAGTGGTTGGCGACTCCGGTAGCGCCGTACTCACCAGCCCTGCGGAGCGCATCCCGGTCATCGCTGCAGCGCTCAAAAAGATCGGCACCCTCGACGGCCTGGAAGAGCACGAGTACCAATGGCTCGCCAGCAACGGCACAGAACACGTCTATGAAAATGGCGTCACCCTCTTCCACGAGGGCGATCCGGCCACCTCCATGGCTATTCTGCTCCAGGGTGAGCTTCACTTCCGGCGCGAGCGCGGCGGCCCCTCTGCCTTGTTCGTCGGCCGCGCCGGGCAGATCACCGGATTGATCCCCTTCTCCCGCATGAAAAGCTATGGGGGAGCAGGCTACACGGTCGGCGAGGTCTGGCTCATCGAGTTTGATCGCTCCTGCTTCCCCGCCATGCTTCAGGCCATTCCCTCCATGGGCCAGCGATGTGTCGGCACCCTGCTCGACCGGGTGCGCGAGGTGACCCGCCTGGAGCAGCAGACCGAGAAGCTGAATGCGCTCGGCAAGCTGGCCGGCAACCTCGCCCATGAGCTCAACAACCCTGCCTCGGCCGCCCAGCGCGCCGCGTCCGGCCTGCTCGACGAACTGCGCGTCTACGGCCAGCGCAAGTACCAGCTGGGCAGCATCTGCCTGCAGCCTGAGCAGCTCCTGGCCGCCCGCGACTGGCAGCAGAGCATGCGCGTCGCCCCCCGCGAGGACGACCAGGTACTCTTCGCCTCCCGCGAGGACGCCATCCTGGACTGGCTCACCACCAAGGGGGTCACGGACACCTGGCAGATCTCCCCCGAGTTGACCGAGCTGGGCGTGCAGCCGTCTGATCTCGACCGCCTCGCGGGCGTCCTGCCCGCCTCCAGCCTCAGCGTCGTGCTCTCCCAGTTCGCCTCTTCCGTGCGAGCCGAGCGCATGACCGAGGCCATGATCGATGCCACCGCCCGGATCTTCGACCTCATTCGCGCCATCAAGGACTACTCCTACATGGACCAGGCGCCCATCCAGGAGATCGACATCCCCCAGGGCATCGAGAACACCCTCGCCATGCTCCAGTCGCGGCTGCAGAACGTGGAGGTCGAGCGCCGGTATCAGCCTGACCTGCCACGCATCTCTGCTTACGGCAGCGAGCTGAACCAGGTCTGGATGGCGCTGCTCGAGAACGCGCTTGACGCCCTTGAGAACTCGGGCCGCAGCGACTGCCGCATCATTGTCAGTGCCCAGCTCTCCGGGCAGACGCTGCTCATAGAGTTCTGGGATAACGGTCCCGGCATCCCCGCGGAGCTGAAAGACCGCCTCTTTGAGCCCTTCTTCTCTACCAAGGCGCCCGGCCGGGGGCTAGGCCTTGGGCTCGATGTCGTGCAGCGCATCGTCGGGAAACACCGCGGCTTCGTCCGCCTGCAGTCCGAGCCCGGCGAGACCTGCTTCCAGGTACGGCTCCCCGTCGACCAGCTGCAGGCCTACTAAGACCTCTGCCAGCCTTCCCTGAAGCGCGCGGCTTTTGAAGCCGTCGCCGCTCCGCATGGCTCAGGGAAGTGATTACTCCGCCGGCAGATGGAGGATGCGGCTGGTCTGGTATTGCGGATGATCCTTGGCCGCAAGAGCCAGCGCATCCCGACTGCGTGCCAACGAAAGCACCTCCAGCGTTGAGCGGGCTGGAGCGTCTTCCATCGCCGCGACCATCCGCCCCTCACCAAACCAAGGAAGAGCAGGCCATCGCGACGTGTTATCGTTCTCTCGGCTCGACGCGGTAAGGAGCATGGCCTGAGAGCCATCGTCACGACGCGCTACGGACCTCCAGAGGTGCTCGAGCTGAGGGAAGTTCCACTTCCCGTGCCCGGAGACAACGAGGTGCGGATCAAGCTCTTCGCCTCCTCCGTCAATCCTCTCGACAGCTTGACGATCAGGGGACCGCTGTTCTTCCTTCCCTTCCTCAGCAAGCTGCTTCAACCAGGGCAGAAGATCATCGGAGCGGATCTTGCCGGGCGCATTGACGCCGTGGGATCCAACATCCGGCACCCCCGGCCCGGCGATGAGGTCTTCGGCGCATCGTTCACGGGGGAAGGCCGTGGGCGGCTTCGCAGAGTATGCCTGTGCCGTTCCATCGCGGCTGGCGCTCAAGCCGCGCAACCTCTCCTTTGCCGAGGCCGCGGCTGTATCCGTCGCCGCCACCACCGCCTTTCAGGCACTGCGAGACCACGGCCATCTGCAGCCCGGCCAGAGGGTGCTCATAGATGGCGCCTCAGGCGGCGTAGCGACATTCGCGATCCAAATTGCGAAAGCTTTGGCGCAGAGGTCACGGCTGTTTGCAGCACTTGGGAAGGTAGACACCGCGCGCGCGCTCGGCGCCGACCACGTCATCGATTAAACGCGGGAAGATTTCACCATCATCGATCGAGCCTACCCGCTCAGCGAGGCTGCGGCAGCGGTCCGCTACCGCGAAGAAGGACACGCGCGGGGTAAAGTCGTTGTCTTGATCGACCACCCAGCTGATCCGCAAGCAGCCTGCTGACCGCCTGTTCCCAACGAGAAAGGCCCCGGCTGCGCCGAGGCCCATGCACGTCAGTCCACCGCTTACTTCTCGACCTCGACCCCGCGCCAGAAGGCCACGTGATTCTTGATGTTGTGTGCGGCCGGCTTGGGGTCCGGGTAGTACCATGCCGCATCCTGGTTCTCCTGCCCCTCGATCAGCAACGAGTAGTACCGTGCCTGCCCCTTCCACGGGCACGTGGAAGTGGTCGAACTCGCCCGGAAGTACTCCCGATGAAGCGCACTCTCGGGAAAATAGATGTTGCCTTCCACCGTCTCGAAGTTCTCGCTCTCCGCAATCACCTTGCCGTTCCAAACTGCCTTCGCCATAGCTTTCGATACCCTTTCTTCCCGCCCCGGAGAAACCCGCCCAGTCACCTTACCAGATATCCCTGGCCTCTCAATGCTTTCCCACCACAGATCGGCTTCACGCCACCGGCTGCTCCCGCTCGACCACCGCCGCAGGAGGCGGCACCACCGGCAGCTTCTCCGGCGCATCCCCCAGTCGCCGCGTAAAGGCGCACACCAGGCTCCCGTCCTCGCTCACCACCGGCTTTTTCTTCTTTGTCTTCTTCCCGCCTGCGTCCGCTGCCTCTACCGCACCCAGCGCCCCTTTTTTCGGGTTGTTCGGGCACACCAGGTACACGCCAGACTTCAGCGTCTTCTCCATCAGGTAGGCGCTGCCACACTCCGGGCAAGGCCCCGGCACAGGCTTGTTGTTCACGGTGAAGTCGCACTTGGGATAATTGGTGCAGCTGTAGAACATGGTCCCGAAGCGCGACTTCTTCTGCACCACTTCCCCATCCGCGCACTTGGGGCACGGCATGCCGATCGTGTCCTGCTTGATGTACTTGCACTTGGGGTACGCCGAGCAGGAGACGAACTCCCCATACTGCCCGCTGCGCAGCACCAGCTGCGAGCCGCACTTGGGGCAGTTCTCCTCAAGCGGCACCGCCGGCTTCTGCTGCTGCTTGGACGTAAGCCTGCGCACGGTCTTGCAAGGCGGGTCCTCGTTGTACCCGGTACAGGCCATGAACGGCCCGAACTTGCCGCTGCGCAGCACCATCGGCCGCCCGCACGCCTCGCAGAACTCTTCCTTGTCCTCGCTCTCCCCCTCCGGCAGGCTCAGGTTCGGCTTGGTCTCGTAGTTCTCTTTTGTAAACGTGCAGCTGGCCTTCACCTTCTTGTCATAGGCGCTGCAGGCGTAAAAGGTCCCGAACTTGCCCCACTTCATCACCAGCGGCGAGCCGCACAGATCGCACTTCTGATCTGTCGGCACCTCCATCCGCTTCAGGTCTTCCATGTGCTTGCTCGCGTGCGAGAGCTCCTTCTTCAGGTGCCCGTAGAAGCCTGTCAGCAGCGAAGTCCACTGCTCTTTCCCATCCTCAATGTCATCCAGCTCCGTCTCGAGCTTGGCGGTGTACTGCGTGTCAAAGATGTAGGGGAAGTTCTTCACCAGCAGGTCTGCCACCACCGTGCCGATCTCGGTCGGGATGAAGCCGCCGTTCCGCTTCCCCCCCACCTTCTGCACGTACTCCCGCTCCTGGATCGTGTTGATGATGGCCGCATACGTCGACGGCCGCCCGATCCCCCGCTCCTCCAGCACCCGGACCAGCGAGGCCTCGGAGTACCGCGGCGGCGGCTCGGTAAACTTCTGCACCGTCTCTACCGCCCGCCGTACCTGCAGCTCGCCCAGGGGCTCTTCGACAAACTCGCCCACCATGGCCCGCAGCACCTGTTCGTCCAGCTCCTGGTCCTCGGCGCGGGCCTCGATCTTGGCTTTCTTTACCTCAAACTGCCGCCGCAACTCGGCCCGCCTGGCCTCGCGCTGCCGCTCGGCCGCTGCCTGCAGTGCCTCCTCTGACGCGAGCGTCAGCGCCTGCCCCGCTTTGAGGGCGGGCAGCTTCTGCTCCTCGTCCCCATCCTCGTCCGCGTCCTGGTACACCTTCAGGAAGCCGTCGAATTTCAGCACCGACCCGGTCAGGCGGAAGTTGTAGGTCCGGTCCGCCTTGGCGTCGATCTCGACCGTAGTCACGTCATACAGCGCAGGCATCATCTGCGACGCGACAAACCGCTGCCAGATCAGCCGGTAAAGCTTCAACTCCGCATCGCTCAGCTTGCCCTTCAGCATCTCCGGATGCATCTCGGGGTGGGTCGGCCGGATCGCCTCATGCGCGTCCTGCGCATCCTTCTTGGACTTGAAGGCGTTGGGCTTCTCCGGCAGATACTGCTCGCCGAGCTCTTGGCCAATCCACTCACGCACCTCGGTGATCGCATCCGGCGACACGCGCGTTGAGTCGGTACGCATGTAGGTGATCAGGCCAATCGTGCCCTCCTTGCCCACCTCCACGCCTTCATACAGCCGCTGTGCCAGACCCATGGTCTGCTTCACGCCAAAGCCCAGCTTGCCGGCCGCATCCTGCTGCAGCTTGCTGGTGGTAAAGGGAGCAGGCGCGTTGCGCTTGCGCTCCTTCTTTTCGACCGTGCGCACCGACCACTTGGCGCCCATGGCCGCGGCCACGATCTCCCGCGCCCGCTGGCCATCCGGCACCGCCGCCGCGCTCACCGTGTCCACGCTGATGCGCTCGCCATCCACTGCCACCAGCCGCGCCGTAAACAGGCTCGCCTCGGGCGCCGCGTGCACCGCGTCCGGCGCCGCCAGAACCGCGTCAATCGTCCAGTACTCCACCGGACGGAACGCCTTGATCTCGCTCTCCCGCTCCACAATCAGCCGCACTGCAACTGTCTGCACCCGGCCTGCGGACAGCCCGCGCCGCACCTTGTCCCACAGCAGCGGCGAGATCTGGTACCCCACAATCCTGTCCAACACCCGACGCGTCTGCTGCGCGTCCACCAGGTTCACATTCACTTCCCGGGCATGCTCAAAGGCCGCCTTGACCGCCTTGGGCGTGATCTCGTTGAAGGTTACCCGCTGAATGTCCGCATGGCCCACCCCGCGCAGCTCTTCCTCCAGGTGCGCCGCAATGGCCTCACCTTCCCGATCCGGATCGGGCGCCAGGTAGATGTGATCCACCTTGCGCGCCAGCTTCTTCAGGTGGTCCACCACCTTTTCCTTGCCCGGGATCACGATCAGGTCGGGCGCAAACGTGCCCTTTTCGAGCTCCACGCCGATCTTTGACTTGGGCAGGTCCTTGATATGTCCGAGAGAGGCCTCGACGATGAAGTCGCTGCCCAGATACTTGTTGATCGTCTTGGCCTTTGCCGGCGATTCGACGATCACGAGAGATTTGCTCATCTGTTTCCCTTTTCGATGTGCCACCCGCAAGCGGGTGACCGTGCTGTGAGATTGCAAGCTACCACGGGCCCGCCTTCGGCGACCAGCGGCGCTGCCTGTTCTACTGCGTGTCTTGCCGCCTGTCTTGCTGTCAGGCCCCGGCGGCCTTGCCCCATGCCGGCATCAGATGCCCAGCTCTTTGAAAACGACTCCGACTGGCGCCACGCCCGTGCAGGGCATCCCGGCGCACCCGGATGCGCCGCCATCCCGCCGGGCACCCAGATCTTGAGTCTCAGAATGTCTTGACGTAGTGTTTGCCGGGAAGCTGCTTGATCCTGCCCGCCAGCTCTAGTTCGAACAACGCGGTAAAGACCTCGGAGGAACTGTGCTCGGCCTCGAGCTGCTCCATGATCTCGTCCAGTTGCAGGGACTCGTCATGGCGTAAGACGCTCATCACCCCTGTTTCGGTAGGCAACAGCGCTTCTTCCTTGAATAACGATGCGGTACCGGCGGGTTCGGATGCAAAGTCTGCACACAACGCCTCCACCTCCAGCCGCGTCTGCGTCGGCAGATCCTCCCAGACATCCTCCCAGGTGGCCACCAGCTTGGCCCCCTGCTTGATCAGCGCGTTCGGCCCCCAGGAGTTCTTGTTTGTCACGTTGCCCGGCACCGCGTACACGTCCCGGTTCTGCTCGACGGCACACCGCGCCGTGACCCGCGAGCCTGAATACTCCGCCGCCTCCACCACCAGGACCCCCACGCTGATCGCGCTCAGGATCCGGTTGCGCCTCGGAAAATTGGGCGGCGCCGGGTAGGTCCCCAGCGGCTGCTCGGTCGCGATCACCCCGCCAGTGGCCAGTATCTGCTCTGCGAGCGCCTTGTTTTCCTTGGGATAGATGACGTCGATCCCCGTACCCCAAATGGCCACCGTGGAGCGCTTGGCCTGGATCGCTCCGCGGTGCGCAAACGTGTCGATTCCTCGCGCCATCCCGCTCATGATCAACAGGCCCCGCGTAGCCAGGTCGCGCGACAGCAGCTCCGCCATGCCCGACCCGTAGGGGCTGGGCTGCCGGGTGCCCACGACTGCGATCCCCGGCCGCGACAGCAGCTCGACATCCCCGCGGCACCACAGCACCGGCGGAGGATCGAAGATCTCCCGCAGCCGGGACGGGTATGCTTCTTCTTCGTAGGTCAGAAAGGTCGCGTCCATCTCCCGCAGCCGTTCCGCCTCCTGCTGCGCTGCCTTCCAGGCCTGCCCGTCGGCCAGGAACTGGACGGCCGGCGCGGGAAAGCGTTGCGCTTCCAGGGCCGTCACCGGCAGCCGCACCACCTGCTCCGCCGACCCTACCCGGTCCACTGCCTGCAAGATGCGGCGCGGCCCCAGCCCCGGCGTCAGCGCCAGCGCCAGCCATGCCAGCCGCCCCGCAGGCGCAGCCCCTGGTTCGAGTGGTACAGGCGTCTCCGCCTGCCCTCCCGTGGTCTTCAGCGGTCGCGGCGCAGGGAACGACGGAAACGAGGACAAGGCACACCTAGAGCCGGCCCGGCGCAGAGCACCGCAGCAACGGGAGGGAGAGTTAGGGGGAGCCTACTGGCGCGCACCCGAGGGGGCAAGTGCCTAAAGTACCGCCCGCGCCGCCTCAACCATGCTTGAGTCGGAGCACTCTTCCGCGAAAGAACCCCGGGCGCAAGGGATGGTGTACCCGACCGCACGAGTTGCATCGGCCGGAAGGGCCCAGAGGTTCGCCTCCCCGTCCGCCCTCGAAGCCAACGTGAACTCTATTTAGACCATCTCCCGATCCAGCGCATGCTGCATCAGCGTCTCCAGCGGCACCAGCTCCAGCATCGCCTCATGCGTGGCTGCGAGCACCAGCGGCGGCGCCACCCCGCTATGCAGCGCCTCCACCCAGCGCAGCGCGCACAGGCACCATGGGTCGCCCGCATGCAGACCCGGAAAGCCCATGCGCGGCGTCGACAGATCGTTGCCGCGGCTCTTGCTGAAGACGAGGAACTCGTCCGTCACTACGGTGCACACCAGGTGCGCCCCCAGGTCGTCCGCCCCCGTCTCGCAGCAGCCCGTCCGGTAGAACCCCGTCATCGGGTCAGTGCCGCAGGTCTCCAGCCGCCCACCCAGCACATTGCGTGCCGCTCTTGTCTCCGCCATGGCGTTCCCCTTGACACTCCATCGGCTCGCGCCGAAGGTTTCCCTTCAGTGTGCCAGACCCACCGGCCCGACGCGAGACTCGTTCGCTCTAGAGCCCCTGCGGGTTGGATGCGTTCCCCTCAGGCGGTACCTGCGCCCGCCACCGTGCTCCTCAGCGGCTGAGGCCCTCCAGCACGCCGCGGCGTACACTGACCGGTGAGCCTTCTTCGTATCGCGGCTATCGACTTCCTCAATCCCGCCCCGCTCATGTGGCACTTTGAGCACCCGCCCCACGCCACCGGGCTCGCCACCCGCTACGCCATCCGCAAGATGACTCCCGCCCAGTGCGCCGCCCAGCTTGCCACCGGCGACGCCGACCTGGGCCTGATCCCCATTGCCGCCTACGCCTCGCTCCGCCACCTGCGCATCGTGCCCGGCTGCGCCATCGCGGCTCTGGGCGCCATCCGCTCCATCCTGCTGATCTTTCCAGCACATGGCCCAGCACATGGCCCAGCACATGGCCCGGCGCAGGGCCCAGCGCACAGCACCGGCACAGGCGCTGACCCGCTTGCCCCCACCCACGCCCTCACGGCGCACCACTCCACCGAACCAGACCAGCCCTCCGCCGCTATCCTCGATGCTCTGCGGTCAGTCCGTACCGTCGCGCTCGACACCGCCTCCCGCACCTCCGCCATGTACACCCGCATCCTCTTCCGCAAGTACTGGCGCACCCACATGGCTGCCGAGCCACGCTTCCTGCCCCACGCCCCCGCGCTTGACGCGATGCTGCAGGCCGCAGACGCTGCCCTGCTCATCGGCGACCCCGCCCTCTACGCGCTTGAAGACCGCTCCGCCCGGGAGGCTCGCACCGGCCAGCGCCTCCACTATCTCGACCTCGGCGCTGCCTGGCAGCAGCAGACCGGCGTCCCGTGGGTTTCGGCCTTCTGGGCAGTGCGCGCTGCCGCCGTCGGCGCCGCCGGCCCGGCCCTCACCCATGACCTCCAGGCCTCCCGCGATGCCGGCCTCTCCAACCTCTCACCCCTCGCCGCCGAGTGGTCCGGACGCCTCGGCCTGCCCCGCCAGACCGTCCAACGCTACCTCTCGCATCACATCCACTACCACCTCGACCCGCCCTGCCTCCGCGGCATCGATCGCTTCTACACCGACGCTCGGGAGTGCCAGTTCCTCGGCGCCACTCCCACACTCGACTTCCTCTAGCCCCCGCACCGCTCGTTTGCAGCCCTGCGCAAGATACGCGCGCTCCCGCACGCCGAAAACCGCGTCTCAGTCTGAACCATGACTTTGTTCCCCCTGAGCCTCGTCGCACTCGCCAAGGCGCCCGCCGCGCACCGCCGCCACTCGCCCATGCCTCGCTGGCTCCTGCACCTTGGGATGCCCGGCCTCTTCTTTGTCTCCATCGTGGACTCATCCATCATCCCGCTGCCCCTGCCCGGCTCGACCGACATCCTGCTGCTGCTGCTGGTCGCCCAGCGCGGCTCGCATCCTGTCTGGCTCGCGCTCGCCGCAATCCTGGGCAGCATCCTCGGCGGCTATCTCACCTGGAGCGCCGGCAAGAAGGGCGGCCAGGCCATGCTCGAGCGATGGGCTCCCAGGCGCATGGTCAAGCCACTCACCCGCTGGGTCTCGGAACGCGGCTTCGCTACTGTCGCCATCTCCGGGCTTCTGCCCCCGCCCGTGCCGCTGATGCCTCTTCTTCTCGGCTCGGGCGCGCTCGGCGTCTCGCGGCGCAAGTTTCTGGCCGCCTTCTCGACAGCGCGCGCCCTGCGCTACAGCCTCATCGCCTGGATCAGCGTCACCTACGGCCGCCGCGTCCTCAAGGTGTGGAACCACTACCTGGCCGACTGGTCCTCAACCATCCTCTGGACGTTCCTGGCCCTGCTCGTCGCAGGCATCGCCTTCGGCTTCTGGAAGTACCGCCGCATGCAGCGCCAGCAGCCTGTCGCCGCGTGATCCGAGTGGATCCAGCGTTGCCGCGGGAGATGGCCGCCTAGCCCGCCATCTCCCACTGCAGCAGCGATGCCCCGACCGTGAACCCCGCTCCCACGCTCGCCAGCAGCACCAGTGACCCCTTCTTCAACATCCCCCGCTCCCGCGCCGTGTACATCGCCAGCGGCACCGTCGCGCCTGTCGTGTTCCCAAAAAGGTCGATGTTGATGATCACCCGCTCTTCGGCCAGCCCCAGCCGCTCGGCCGTTGACATGATGATCCTGCGGTTTGCCTGGTGCGGGATGAAGCACCCCAGCTCCGCTGCCGTTACCCCGTTCCGGTCCAGCAGCTTCTGCGTCACCTCGGCCATCTTGCGCACCGCAAACTTGTACACCGCCTGCCCATCCTGGTGCACGTAGTGCAGCCCCTCGGCCACTGTCTCCGCCGTCGCCGGATGCAGGCTGCCCCCGGCCGGCATCGAGAGCGAACTCGCCCCTGAGCCGTCGATCTCATGCAGGTAATCGACCAGCCCCGTCTCCCCCTCCTCACAGGGCTCCAGCAAGACTGCTCCGGCTCCATCGCCAAAGAGGATGCAGGTCGTCCGGTCCGTGTAGTCCATGATCGACGACATGGTGTCCGCGCCGATCACCATCACTTTACGGTGCGCCCCGCTCTCCACCAGCTTCGCGCCTACCTGCAGCGCATACACAAAGCCCGAGCAGGCCGCGCCCAGGTCGAAACCCCACGCATGGTGCGCGCCTATCTTGTCCTGCACCAGGCAGGCGGTCGACGGAAACAACATATCCGGCGTCACCGTCGCGACAATGATCGCCTCTACCTCGTCCGCACTGATCCCGCGCTCGATCAGGCAGCATCGTGCCGCCTCCGCCGCCAGGTCACTTGTGGCGACCCCCTTCTCCGCAATGTGCCGCTCCCGGATCCCGGTCCGCGTCCGGATCCACTCATCCGAGGTATCGACCATCTTCTCGAGGTCGGCATTGGTGAGCACGCGCGGTGGAACGTAGGTCCCCAGCGCACTGATCTTGGCCCGCTGCAACTGGCGCGGCCGCACTTCCAGGCTCAAAGCGTTCTCCCCCACGCAGCTCGTGCGCGCTGCAAACATTCCATTGTCTCGCGCCCCAGCCGCTCTGTCGATGCCAACGATGCGCCTGAAATTCCCCCTTCCCCTCGGAACGAAGCGCGCTCTCCTGCCGTATCCTCGCTGCATGAAGGATCCCACCCGCCGCACCCCTCCCGCCCCTCGCCAGCCCCGCCTCCCCCGCCCACTGGCTACCGCCTCGCTCGCCGCCCTGCTCCTCGCCTCATCGCTCCCCAGCTCGGCCCAGTCCGGCATCTTCCTCGCCGACATCGACCGCAAGGCCGACCCCTGCAGCGACTTCTACGCCTACTCGAATGGCGCCTGGCGCGCCCAGAACCCCATCCCCAGCTCCATGGATCGCTGGAGCCGCCGCTGGCAGGCGGGCGAAAACAACAAGGACCAGCTCCGCACCCTGCTCGACGAGATCTCCAGTCACCTCGCCCCCAAAGGCACTCCAGCCCAGCTCACCGGTGACTTCTACGCCGCCTGCACCAACGTCCCCGCCATCGACCATGCCGGCATCCAGCCGGTTGAGCCGCTGCTCCATCAGATCGCCGCCATCCACACCGCGGCCGACCTCCAGGCCGTCCTCGAGAGCCTCCACACCGACGGACTCGCCGTCCCCTTCATGCTCAATCCCTCGCCCGACAACCACGCCCCGCAGAACACCATCGCCGATGTGGGCGCCGGCGGCCTGGGCCTGCCGGACCGCGACTACTACCTCAAGCCTGAGAAGCGCTTTGCCGACGCCCGCGCCGGGTACCTGCTCCACGTCGCCAAGCTCTTCGAGCTCGCCGGCGAAACACCGGCCGCCGCCAAAGCCTCCGCCCAATCCGTCATGGACTTTGAGACCTCGCTCGCCCGCGCCTCGCTGGACAACGTGGCCCTTCGTGATCCCAGCGCCACGGACCACAAGATGGCCTTCGCCGCCCTCCAGCAGCTCACCCCGCACTTTGACTGGGCCGCCTACTACCGCAGCGCCTCCCTCACTCCGGCGCCGCTCAACGTCGACCAGCCCGACTTCCTCAAGGAGTTCGATCGCCAGCTCGCCGCCACGCCCATCCCCGCCTGGAAGACCTACCTCACCTGGCAGGTGCTTCATGGCTCCGCCGACCTGCTCTCCCAGCCCTTTGTCGACGCCAACTTCGCCTTCTACGGCCAGCAGCTTGCCGGCGTCGGAGAGCTGAAGCCCCGCCCCACCCGCTGCGCCGAACAAACGGACACGGCCCTCGGCGAAGCCCTCGGCCAGGAGTACGTCAAGCGCTACTTCCCTCCGGAGGCCAAGGCCCGCGCCACCGACATGGTGACCAACATCATCGCCGCCATGCACGACACCATTGAAGGCGCCACCTGGATGACCCCCGAGACCAAGGCCAAGGCCATTGAGAAGCTCTCCACCCTGGTCGTCAAGGTCGGCTATCCCAACACCTGGCGCGACTACTCCTCCATCCCCATCAGCCGCGACCACTACTTCGCCGACACGCTCGCCGCCAACCGGTTTGAGGTAGCCCGCGAACGCGCCAAGATCGGCAAGCCCACCGACCGTACCGAGTGGGGCATGACCCCGCCCACCTCCAACGCCTACTACAACCCCCAGCTCAACGAGATCGTCTTCCCCGCCGGCATCCTCCAGCCCCCCGCCTTTGACGCCAAGGCCCCGGACGCCGTCAACTACGGCGCTATCGGCGTGGTCATTGGTCACGAGATCTCGCATGGCTTCGACGACCAGGGCGCGCAGTTCGACGCCCAGGGAGAGCTGCACAACTGGTGGAATGCCGAAGATCTCAAACAGTTCCAGGCCAAGACCGCCTGCGTCGCCCACCAGTTCGACGGCTACACCATCGATGGCCCCGACAACATCCACATCAACGGCAAACTCACTCTTGGCGAAAGCATCGGTGACCTCGGCGGCGTCAAGATCGCCTACCTCGCCTTTCAGAAGGCGCAGCAGGGCAAGCCACCCGCGGCTTCGGTCGCCGGCTACACCCCCGACCAGCAGTTCTTCCTCGCCTGGGGGCAGTTCCGCGGTGACGAAACCCGCCCCGAGACCCAGAAGATGATGACCCAGGGCGATCCGCACCCCGTCGCCAAGTACCGCGTTCTCGGTCCCCTCTCGAACTTTGAGCCCTTTGCCGCCGCCTTCCAGTGCAGGCAGGGCCAGGCCATGGTCCGTCCGGAGAAGGAGCGCTGCATCGTCTGGTAGCCCGCACGTCGGGCTGCGCGGCGGCCCTCGCTCCACTGGGTCTTGCAGGCCAGGCTGAGATGCTCGTCCCACCGGCACCTCAGCCCGGCCGGAGCTATCCTGCGTCCTTCGACGCGGCTTCCACCATCCAACTCTTCATGAGCATGGAAACAGTCAAGCTGGGTTCCCAAGGCGCCACCGTCTCCCGCATGGGCCTGGGCTGCATGGGCATGAGCGACTTCTACGGCGAGCGCAACGACCAGGAGTCCGCCGCCACCATCGTTCGCGCGTTTGAGCTCGGCATCACCTTCCTCGACACCGCCGACATGTACGGCATCGGCGACAACGAAGAGCTCATCGGACAGACGCTGGCCACGCTCCCACCCGCCAGCCGCGACCAGGTCTTCCTCGCCACCAAGTTCGGCAACGTGCGCAAGAAGGATGACCCTTCGTACTGGCAGGTCAGCGGCCGTCCCGAGTACGTCCACCAGGCCTGCGACGCTTCGCTCCAGCGCCTTGGCCTGGACCACATCGACCTCTACTACCAGCACCGAGTCGATCCCAACACCCCCATCGAAGACACCGTCGGAGCCATGGCCGAGCTCGTCCATGCTGGCAAGGTCCGCTACCTCGGCCTCTCTGAAGCCTCGCCCCGCACCATCCGCCGCGCGCACGCCATCCACCCCATCACCGCCCTGCAGACGGAGTACTCCCTTTGGGAGCGCCATGTCGAAGACGAGATCCTGCCCACCGTCCGCGAACTCGGCATCGGCTTTGTGCCATACAGCCCGCTCGGCCGCGGCTTCCTCACGGGCGCCATCAGCCATCCCTCCGACCTCGGCAGCAACGACTCACGCGCCCTGCGCATGCCCCGCTTCGCAGGCCAGGCCTTCGACCAAAATCAGGTTCTCGTCGAGCGGGTCAAAGCCATCGCGGCGGAGAGGGGCGTCAAGGCCAGCCAGCTGGCGCTCGCCTGGGTACTCGCCAAAGGCGAAGACCTCGTCCCCATCCCCGGCACCAAGCGCAGAACGTATCTCGAAGAAAACGCGGGCGCCGTCCACATCCACCTCACGCCGGAGGAAGTGGCAGCCCTCGAAGCCGCAGTGCCCGCACACGAGATCGCAGGCGATCGCTATGCGGAAGCCAACATGAAAGCCATCGACCGCTAACCCGCGCCCGGCACAGCAGCGCACCCGCGCGCAGGCAAGGTTGTTCTCTCTGTTTGTTGATTCTGTCACCAGGACGGTGACAGATCCCATGTACCGGGCGAACCTGCTGCGCACGCACGAGCCCGCTACCGTTGCTTCCTTCCGGACCTGGCGGGGTTCGCAGGATTGCGCCGCGCAGGGCCCGGCACACTGCCAAGTTTACCACTGCCCTTCGGGCCGGCGCGAGGGGCGTCCGCCGAGCGACCCCATCACCCCCGCCACCAGCCCGAGCGCACCTCCACCCCCGCCACCACCTCGGTCGGCAGCCCCGGCTCGGGCGCCCACAGCTTCACACCCTCGGCCGCAAACAGCCGCTCCACCGGCTGCCGCCATGCATGCAGCGCCAGGTCAAACAGTCCCCAGTGGATCGGCATCAGCAGCCCCCCGCCACCCATCGCGCGAAAGGTCCGCACTGCCCCATCCGGCCCCATGTGAATGTCTGCCCAGAGCGGATCAAAGGCGCCGATCTCAAGCATCGTCAGGTCAAACGGCCCGTACCTCCGCGCCAGCTCGCCGAACCCCTCCCACTCCCCCGAGTCCGCCCCATAGAACACCCGGTGCCCCGCGCCCGCGATCACAAAGCTCGCCCACAGCGTCTGGTACCGGTTCAGCAGGCTGCGCCCCGAAAAATGCCGGGCCGGCAGCGCCGTCACTCGCAGCCCACCCGCCTCCACGCTCTCCGTCCAGTCCAGCTCCGTCACCCTCTCCGCGGCCACGCCCAGCTTCCTCAGCAGCGCGCCCACTCCTAGCGGAGTCACCCACCGCGCGCCGGCCACTGCCTCCATCCCGGCCAGCCGCGCGATCGTGCGCGCGCCCAGGTGGTCGTAGTGGTCATGCGACACCAGCACCACGTCCACCCGAGGCAGATCATCAAGCGCGAGTGGCGCCGCGAAAAACCTGTTCGGCCCCATCCACTCCACCGGCGCCGCCCTCTGCTCCCACACCGGGTCAGTCAGCACCCGCTGTCCATCCATCTCCACGAGCATCGTCGAGTGCCCCATCCACGTCACCCGCAGCCCGCTTGCCGGCGCCGCCCCATACACCCCGGCGTCGGTCCTGAACGGTCCCAGCGGCCGCCTCGGCTTCCGCTCTTCTCTGCCAAACAGCAGCCGGGGCAGCGCCTTTGCCAGTACCGAGAAGCCACCCACCTGGCTCGGCACCGGGTTCTGATACTTGTTCCCATGGCGCCGCGCCCGTTCGATCTGCCCCATCCTTGCGAATCCTCCCTGGCTCTCGTCCCCCTCCTCGCAGTGGGGCGCCGTCACCGTCTGGTGCGTCGCCGCGGTCGCGAGGGGCGAATCGGCTAGAATACATCAGTGACTCCCCTTGAAACCCTGATCGACGAAGCCCCCGGGCTCGCCGAGACCGGCCAGCCCCCCGCCACGCCCCCTCCGGCGCAGCAGGCTCCCGTGCGCATCGGCTTTATCTCGCTCGGCTGCCCCAAGAACCTGGTCGACAGCGAAGTGATGATGGGCATGCTCGCCCAGGCCGGCGCCCAGATGACCACCTCGCCCGAGACGGCCGACGTGCTCATCGTG
>DASWUY010000436.1:0-1936 GCA_036401435.1 Acidobacteriaceae bacterium
CGATGCCAGTCGAGCTGCGCAATCTTTCCCCGGAGATGGCTCCCAGCGCGGCGCGTACCCCTGAGCTGCATCGGGCTCCCCGCGCCCGATGAATCCTGTTCTGCTGGTTCATGGCGGCGCCTGGGATATTCCCTCTGACCAAGTCACGGCCCACACCCGTGGGGTCAGCCGCGCCGCCAAGGCGGGCTACGACCTTCTGCGCCAGGGAGCAGCCTCGCTCGACGCAGTGGAGGCAGCGGTCACTGTGCTTGAAGACGACGAAACCTTCGATGCCGGGCGGGGTAGCTTTCTCACCGCTGATGGCCGGGTGCAACTGGATGCGTTGATGATGGATGGAGCAACCCTGCGGGCGGGAGCGGTCGCCTGCGTAGAGAGGCTGAAGAACCCCATCCAGGCGGCGCGGCTGGTGCTGGAGCGAAGTCCGCACGTCTTTTTTGTGGGCGCCGGCGCGGAAGAGTTTGGCCGCGAGCACGGACTGTCCCTGATCGACAACCGGGAGCTGGTAATTGACCGCGAGCGGGAGCGCCTGGAGGAGGCGAAGGCGCGCGTCAGGGCGGGAATCGAGGATCAGACGTTCACCGGGGATCAACACGACACCGTAGGCGCGGTAGCGCTGGACCTGGCGGGAAACCTGGCCGCCGCCACGTCCACCGGGGGAACCCTGAACAAGACGCCCGGCCGGGTGGGCGACTCGTCGGTCATCGGCTCCGGAGGCTACGCGGACAACCGCAGCGCGGCCGCCTCGCTGACTGGCTGGGGGGAACCCATCATGAAACTGGTGCTGGCGAAATGGGCCGTGGATCGGGTGCCGCTGCTGGGGCCGGAACAGGCTGCCGAAGATGCCATCGCCTACCTTTATGCTCGCCTGCAGGGTCATGGCGGAATCATTTTG
The DNA here is from genome assembly GCA_036401435.1 of Acidobacteriaceae bacterium. Taxonomy (GTDB): domain Bacteria; phylum Acidobacteriota; class Terriglobia; order Terriglobales; family Acidobacteriaceae; genus EB88. The sequence goes on from DASWUY010000436.1 coordinate 893, forward strand.
CTTGGTCCCGACGGCCGCTACGGGATCGCCCACAACACCCCACGGATGGCTTGGGCGGTATGCAGCCGGAGGGGCGTTCGCGCGGGCACCAGCGTGGCCGAGGTATAGCGGATGAGCTATCCGCTGGTGCTGGCGTCGGGCTCACCGCGACGGCGGGAACTGCTGACTCAGGCGGGCTATCGTTTTGAGGTCCAGGTATCAAGCGTAGCGGAGTCTCGCTTGCCGGCAGAGGACGCCATCCGCTTGGCCACCCGGTTGGCGCGGGAAAAGGCGCAAGATGTTTTTGATCGCTGTTCGCGGGGAGAGGTCGTTTTGGGAGCGGACACGGTGGTGGTGTGCGACGGCGAAGTCATGGGAAAGCCGGTGAATACCGCCGACGCCACGCGTATGTTGTCGCGGCTGGCTGGCCGCACGCACCAGGTGATTACCGGCGTGGCGGTGATGTGGGGCGCGGGTTCCGCCGAGGTCGCCGCCGAGCTGACCCAGGTGACGATGAGGACGCTCTCTGCGGAAGAAGTCTCGGGGTACGTGGCGACCGGTGAGCCGATGGACAAAGCGGGAGGCTATGCAATCCAAGGTTATGCCGGCCGGTGGATTCCGCGCATCAATGGCTGCTACTTTAATGTCGTCGGATTGCCGCTGGCCCTGGTCACCAGCCTGCTTGAAGGAGTGGAGAAGAGAAATGGGTGGCCCAGTTCCCGCTTTTGAAAGCTGGGTGTTGCAGACAAAGTGGTCTTGACGGAAAACCCAAAGTCCCGGCGCGAGACCTGCGGCACCACCGACTATTTCAGGAGAGGATATCGGAGTCGTTCTTCTTGCCTCGGCGTAATTGAGTGGAGCAGAGAAGAACGATGACCAGCAGGGCAAGATCCAGAGATGCCAGCATTGGGTGCCTTTCTTGAGGCGGGCTATTGCAAAGCAAGACCGCCAATCATCGCTGCGAGCAGCGCGGTTCTGGGGACAAGAGCATCGAGCAGGATAGACTCCCTATCGGCATGTGCGCCTTCCCCCACAGCCCCCATTCCGTCTAATGTTGAAATTCCC
>DASWUY010000437.1:0-5716 GCA_036401435.1 Acidobacteriaceae bacterium
GGGCCACATCACCGTGACGCAGGGCGAGGCGACCTTTGCGGGCACACACTACGTTCTGCAGCATGGCGACATCTACTTCACCAACCCCGTCCGCATCGAGCCCACCATCGACCTACAGGCCTCGGCGCACGTCGAGGACTATGACGTTCTGATCGGCCTGCACGGTACCCCGGAGAAGCTTTCGCCTACCTTCCGCTCTGAGCCTCCGCTGTCGGAGCAGGACATTTTCGCGCTGCTTTCAGTAGGCCGCACACAGGAAGAGCAGGCCATCTACTCCCAGCAGCAGACCCAGGCCGGGGTCAACTCGACCGCCGACTCAATCCTAGGCGGCGCCCTGAACGCAACCGTGAGCAGCCGCATCAACAAGCTCTTTGGTGGGGGCAGCGTCAAGATCGATCCGACCTTTGTCAGTGGAACCGGGAACTCGACCGCCCGTATCACCGTGCAGCAGCAGGTGTCAAAGAACGGCACGGTGAGCTATGCGACCAACGTCAACTCCACCAACCAGCAGCTGATTCAGGGGCAGCTGAACCTGACCCCCAACGTCTCGCTGCTGGCGGTGCGGGATGAGTCGGGAGTCTTCAGCATGATCCTGAAGCTGCACCAGCGGTACCGTTAGCTGCTGGAAGGTGGTCAGGGCCGATGTCTTAGTCTGGGTCACTCAACTTTGTTACCGCGAAGAGCGCAACCTTGATCGCGACTCCGTGTCTCTAAGTACAGTGGGACTCACCCCGGAGGAACGCACGATGCGATCGACAACTAGCAACAGGAAAGCACGGCTGCTGCTTTCCACGGCAGCACTTGCCGCAACCATACTTGCCGCGCCGGCCTGCACTCTCCACGCGCAGGACGCCAGCAGCGAGCAGCAGGCCGAGATTCAAAAGGCGCTGAGCAAGAAGCAGTTCGCCAACGTAAAAGGCTCCATCCAGAACAACATGGTCGTGCTCACCGGCACCGTGAACGTGTTTGACGACAAGGAAGAAGCCGGCAAGCGGGCGCGCCACGTCAAGGGTGTCAAGGGCATCGACAACGAGATCCAGGTGGATACTCCTTCTGTCCCGGATGCCCAGCTTGAGACCAAGCTGCTCAAGGACATCGAGTACGACCGGGTAGGCTATGGCACTACAGCCTTCAACGCCATCTCCGTCAGTGTGCAGAATGGGGTGGTGACGCTGGGTGGCCACGCATACGGGCCGGTCGACGCGGGCTCGGCAGTGAGCCTGGTGAGCAATACCAAGGGCGTGCGCGACGTGGTCAATGACATTCAGCTGGACCCTGTCTCGCCCATGGATGACAGGATACGCATCCAGACCTTCCGCACCATTTACAGCTTCCCGATGCTGAACAAGTACGCGCTGGACCCGGGCAAGCCGATCCGGATCTCGGTGGTGAACGGCAACGTGACCCTGTACGGGGTGGTCGACCGGCAGAGCGAGAAGGACGCCGCAGGCATCCGCGCAAATACGGTGCCGGGTGTTTTCAAGGTAGTCAACAACCTGCAGGTGGCGGGGCAGCCGGCGGGCAAGAGCTAAGCGCGGCGTAGCAATGGTTTCAGGGCGGGCCGAAGATGGCCCGCCCTTCTTCTTGCTCGGCCACACTTTGCGCGGCGCGCGATCTCAACGGGCCGCGAGCCGCACCATCTTCTGGCTGACCTGGTCATACCGGTAGCGAACGCGTTCCCGGTACGGCTCCTCGCTGCCGCTGGTCAGGTAATCGAACTCGATCTCGGCGTCGAAGCGGATGCCGTTCGTCTCCCAGTCTTCGCTTTCGTTCACCAGGCAGGAGTCGAGAAACTCGTCGCCCGGCCCCAGGACCTCCCGGCGGATGGGCATGGGGCGATTGCGCGGATTGTCAGGCGTGATGACCTTCCACTGCCCACGGAGGGCGCGCGCGGCCACCGCGCTGTCATTGGCGATGGTGGCAAAGAGGCGCACCGGCGACTTGAACAACAGGGCTGCGTCCAGCCTCTCCTCGGCAACGATGGCGCAGGTCAGTCGCGCCGTGCTCGCTCTGGCCACTCGGGGCGTTTCAGGCCCGTCAGGGAGAGAGATCTGGATCCACCCCAGCCTGTTTGCGACCAGAGCGGCCAGACAGGGGATCATCGCGCCCACCAGCAGGTACAACAGCGCGTCGTTCATGGCGCTTCCGGAATGGCGCATTGGCCGGGCTGTCTTGCCTTCATGGTGCCGAAATTGTACCCCGCGGGCTCTCTGCTCCAGCTAACTCGCTCGGTACACTGAAGTCATGGCCTTGCTGCGCAGCATCGGCACCACGCTCGAGATGATCAAGTGGGAGCACTCCATCTTTGCGCTGCCGTTTGCGCTGACGGCGGCAGTGCTGGCGGCCAGGGGCTGGCCTCGTCCGCTGCAGCTGCTGTGGATCGTGATCTGCATGGTCGCTGCCCGCTCAGCGGCCATGGCTTTCAATCGCTGGGCGGACGCCTCGCTGGACGCAGCCAACCCGCGCACAGCGTCGCGCGCCATCCCTGCGGGCGCGCTAACACGCAGATTTGTGGGAGGGTTTACCCTGGTCGCCGCTGCCTGCTTCGTGCTCGCCGCCTCCCGGCTTAACCTGCTCACGCTTGCCCTCTCGCCGGTGGCGCTGGTCCTGGTGCTCGCCTACTCCTACACCAAGCGGTTCACGCGGTGGTCGCACCTGTTTCTTGGCTTGGCGCTGGGTGCGGCGCCTGCTGCTGCCTGGATCGCCGTGCGCGGCTCGCTTGACCCGCGCATCCTGGTGCTGACGGGCGCGGTGTTGTTCTGGGTAGCAGGCTTTGACGTCTTCTACGCCTGCCAGGATGCAGAGCACGACCGCGCCTGTGGACTGCACAGCCTGCCGGCTGCCGTGGGTGTCAAGCATGCCCTGCTGCTCGCACGGCTCATGCACCTGGCTATGCTGGCCCTGCTCGTCGCCCTGGTTCCACTCTTTCACCTGGGTGCGGTTGCCGTCGTAGGCATGCTGCTGGTGGCGACGCTCTTGGCCTACGAGCACTCGCTCGTCTCACCCGGCGATCTTTCCAGGGTGAATGCTGCCTTCTTCACCCTCAACGGGGTCGTCGCCATCGTGTTCTTTGTCGCGATTGCGTCGGATGTTCTGCTGCGGACAGCGCATTTGCGTTGATCAGGCGGTAGGGCTTCACAGTAGCGGAAGTTGGAAAGTCGAAGTCAGTTCTCGGCACTGATGGCAGACCGCGACGGGAGTGCAGAGCCTCCGAAGGCAATGATCCCAAGGCAGGAATTAGCGGCTACGCGTATTCGGCGCGGGGCCGAACGCGCGAGAGATCCATCCATCCCGCGTTGGTCAATGGTCTGCTGTTCAGGTGCAGCGCGTTCTCATTGCTAGCGGGAGACCACTACGAGGAGATTACGCCTGCAAAAAGCGGTATCAGTGCAAAGGTGAAGCGTGAGGCCCGCTCTGCTTCGCTCGGACGTTTCAGTCTTGCGAACTCCTCTACCTCAACAGCAGTCAGAGTGCGAACGATTATGGAAGCCTCTGGAGGCCTGGTTCGCATGGTGGCTGCTGCAATCTCTCGGATGAGATCGGCAGCTACAGTGCTAGAGAGCTTCTCTGACTGTCCATGCATGTAGTTGGACCGGCCCTTCTTGCCACCCCGCGGCTTGCGACTGCCTTAGTGAAAGACGAGCTCCTATAAAGACGCCAAGGAGGCCTTGGGGTCGAGTGAAAGCACTTTCTGACCTGGATTCGTAGCGAAGAAATGCGGCTCCGGACGGCTGGTCCGGGAACGCCGGGGTTCTGAGCGCCTCAGAAATAGCAGGGACATTGAGCCCACCGGCAAGAACTTTGTGAGCGTCTGTGCCCTGCAGCGGCATACCAGCTATATCGGCGCAGGCCATGCGTGTCCCATCGTTCAGCTCTAATACTAGTAGCGATTCTTCTCGAGAAGCCAACTCCCGCTTTCCTTTTTTCGCGAATCCTAGAAGCTTGTAGCCTTCGACCGCTCTAGCGCGGGCGTATTGAGTTGCAAAGAAGGCTACATCATTCCAGGAAGCTTGACCGGGATTAAGCTGAGCAATTTTCTGCTCGCCCTTGAACTTTCGTGAAAGCTATTCCAACTGTTCAAACCTGCCTCCACCCTGCGCTGATCCTGCCTGGGCTCCTCGAGGAGTTCACTCGCAGCGGCGCAGCACATCGTCGTACAGGCCTTCGAGCGAGGCATAGCATCGGTCGATATCAAAGCGCTCGCAGACAAAGGCGCGCGCGCGTTTGCCAAAGCCCTGGTTGAGAACTTTGTTGCCCAGCAGCCTGCCCAGGGAGTCGGCCAGTTCCTGGGGCGCATCCTGTCCGACCAGGTAGCCTGTCTGTCCTTCTTCAAGGGTCTCGGGGATGCCCCCGTTGCGGGTCGCCACAACAGGCACGCCCATGGCCTGGGCCTCAAGCAGCACCAGGCCCAGCGCCTCGGGGACTTCGCCGCCCGCGGTCGTGCTGGGTGCGCAGAGTACCGCGGCCCCTCGCAGCAGCTCCTTTATCTCGACGGGTGTCTTGCGGCCCAGAAAGCGTACCGGGAGGTTCTGCGCGGCCGCGATCTTCTGCAGGGCCTCGCTCTCCGGACCCTCGCCTACGATCGTCAGAGTGGCGGGCGCGCCGCTATCACGTAGCAGCTGCAGCGACTGCAGCAGAGTGTCTACGCCCTTGCGCCGTACCAGCCGGCCTACGAAAAAGATGGAGTAAGGGTCGAAGTCGCCTCGCACCCCATCGAACAGGACGCTGTCGATCCCGAGGTAGTTGGTGCGCACCTTATCCGGCGAGCAGCCGAGCTGGACGACCCGGTCGCGGTAGTTGTTCGACACGCAGATCACTTCGGTGGCCTGGGTCAGCAACCTCGGCAGCCGGTGCCGGTAGAGGCGCTCGTAGCGGGACATGGCGACTTCGGTCTCTGCGCCCAGCTTCACGTCCCAGCCGTGGAAGGTCACTACCAGGGGCAAGCGCAGGCGCGCTGCCAGGTACATGATTTCGGTCCCGCCGGTGCCGAAGTGGGCGTGGATGAGGCGTACTCGGTGCTTCAGGACGAACGCTCGCAGCGCCCCGTCGCTGCCCGTCATCAGGAAGCGAAGCTCGCGCAGGCGTGCTGCGGCACCGTCGCCAAAGGTGAAGTGCTCAAAATCGTCCAAAGGCGTACCTGGAACGCGTCGGCGGCCCGCCAAGACGGGCCGGTAGCGCCGCAGCCGTGCCGCGTGCTCCCGGACGTAGTGCTGCACGGTCGAGAGCAGGTGAGGGGTATAGATGAGCACGCCGGGGAGATCGGCTGCGGGGCTGCGGGTGGGGGGTGGCAGCGGCTGCCCCGGCTCCGCAGCAATTACAGCCACGGAACGCCCGCTTCGCGCTCCAGAGCGCCCGATAGTCTTTGCCCCGCGACCACGATGCCAGGCTCGCCGAGCAGCCGCGCATTCGCCTTCACCCGGCTCTGCTGCCGGGAGCCGACCAGCGTGATGCCTGCAGGATTGTTGGCCATGGCTGCGCCGAGCAGAAGGTCTCCCAGCGCGCCCTCTTCCGCCAGGTCGATTCCCGTCACCTGCGAGAGGCGCTGTGCGCGACCCGCATCGGCCGCGAGCCAGGCGCGCATCGGTGTGAGCGCCCGCTGGATGGCGCGGTGGGTGATCGTGAACTTGACTGGCGGGGCCTGCTCCCGGTCGAGCACGCTCCAGGAGTATTGCCATACGTCGAAAAAGCCGGCATGCTGCGCCCGGATGGCGACGGT
>DASWUY010000438.1:0-3797 GCA_036401435.1 Acidobacteriaceae bacterium
GAGGCGCAGGATTTTGAGAGTGCAAGCAGCAGTGGTGGGCATGGCAGCGCTGCTTACGGTAGCGGGCTGTCACAAGAAGCAGGCGCCGCCGCCCCCGCCGCCACCCTCGATGAGCGGCACGGCACCGACGGCAGATATTACGGCGACGCCGAGCTCGGTGAACTCGGGCGACAGCGTGGTGCTGACCTGGCGCACCAGCGGGGCGACCGATGTCTCGATTGAAGGCATGGGGACGGTGGCGAGCTCGGGGACGCAGACCGTGCACCCGACGGAGTCAACCAACTATCACCTGATCGCGCGCGGCGACGGGGGGACGACAGATGCGACGGCGCGGGTGACGGTAGGCGGCGCGGGTGGTGGCGCGAATGCGACCCCACCGAGCACAATGAACGAGGGCGACGTGGATGATACGACCTTCCACCAGAACGTGCAGGACATCTTCTTTGACTATGACAGCTACGACGTGAACGCCGTCTCGCAGGCGACGGTGACCAAGGATGCGAGCTACCTGAGCCAGCACACTCTGAAGATTGTGGTGGGCGGGTACTGCGACGAGCGTGGGTCAACGGAGTACAACCTGGCGCTGGGGGAGAACCGGGCGAATGCGGCCAAGCAGGCGCTGGTCGCGGCGGGCATCAGCCCGGACCGCATCCGGACGGTGAGCTACGGCAAGGAGAAGCAGTTCTGCACGCAGCACGATGAGAGCTGCTTCCAGCAGAATCGCCGGGCGCAGTTCGCTGTCGACCGGTAGCCGGCAAGCAACCGCCACTGTGACGTATGCGCCGCGGTAGCGGCCCGGGCGCGTACGTCACACCAGCGGCACCGCTGCGGCGGTGCCTGAACCTCAAGGCCGTACAGGGACAAACGCTCATGCGCAGACCACCGCTCGCTCTTGCTCTCCTCCTCGCATCGCTCGGGACAGCCCCGGCCGCGCACGCTTCCAAGGATATGATCCAGCTGCAGACGCAGGTGGAGCAGCTGGAGCAGATGCTGCAGCACCTGCAGCAGACCAACGACGAGCGGATGGGCGTGCTGCAGCACCTGGTGGAGCAGTCCTCAGACCAGGTCAATCGGATGTCGCAGCAGATGACGGCGCTGCAGGGCGCCTTGGAGCAGAGCAGCAAGAACGATACGATGGCCGCGCAGATCCAGGCGCTGAACGATTCGATCGACGAGCTGAAGACCCGCGTAGGCCAGGTGAACAAGCAGCTGACCGACATGCAAGGGCAGCTGCAGAATGTGCAAGCACCCCCGCAGGCCGCGCAGCCGCTTGCGTCCGGCACGGCGGCTGACCCCGGGCTGCAAGGCCAGGGCACGGGGAGCAGCTACGGCGCACCCCCTGCGCTGGCGCCAGCCGCGCCTGCGGCGCCGCCGGTCGACCAGCTGTACCAGGGTGGGCTGCGCGACTACAACGGGGCGCGTTACGACATTGCGAGCTCGGAGTTTGCGGACGTGCTGAAGTTTTACCCGGACAGCCCGGTGGCCGGGAACGCGAGTTACTACCTGGGCGAGATCTCCTATCGACACCAGCTGTATCCGGCCGCGATTCGCTACTACGACATGGTGCTGCAGCAGTATGCAGGCAGTGGCAAGGCACCGGCGGCGGAGCTGCGCAAGGGGCAGGCGGAGCTTGCGAACCAGCAGCGGGATGCCGGGATTCGGGACCTGCGAGGCGTGGTGCTACGCTACCCCAGCTCGCCCGAGGGAGCGCAGGCGCGCACGCTGCTGAACGGCATGGGCGTGCGGATTGTGCCGGGCAACAAGCCCAGTCCTTCGCGCGAATGACGGTCCCTGGCTAGGGGATGGTTTCGCCGTCTGGCAGGACCAGGTAGACCAGGATGATGCCAACGACGGTGAACATGCGGAAGGCTGCATCCTGACCGTTCCAGGTGTGGGACTGCCACATGAGGAACCACTCGCCGCCCACGGTGAGAAACGCCACAAGCCACATGAGCAGGCTGAGCGTGAGGCCGAGCACGGCGGTGCGCCTGGCGTGGCTGTAGGCGGCTCTTGGGGCATGGCGGGCGCGCAGCAGACGGAACCCTCCCCACCAGCAGAGGATCGCGGTTGCTGTCTCCCACAGGATGATGCCGCCATAGAAGGCGTACTGCAGAGCGAGCGGATGGAGTGCGCGCCACATACCGCGGTTGCCGGGGAAGGTGGTATCCATCAGCAGCACGTGGTGGACGAACTCGTAGTTGGACGAGAAGTCCGTGACGTTATTGAACGCCACCAGGGTGTAGTAGAAGGCGACGGCGAGGACGAGCAGGCACTTGGAGAGGCGAAGGGTCATGCACCCTCATGGCGTGTGGAAGGTTTTGAAGTAGGCGGTGAGATCGCGGAGGGTGCGGGCATCGTAGTTGGGGTTGGGCGGCATGTGGGAGTAGGGGTTGCGGCTGTGTGGATCGCGCACATAGGCCTGGAAGTAGTCGGGGTGCGAGGCTGCGAGCCGGGCCAGCTCGGCCCAGGAGCGGTAGGCCTTGTGGCCGCCGTAGAGCCCGGCATCGTGACAGCGGAGGCAGTTTTCTGCGGCGATGGCCATGCCGCGCAGCTCGGGTGAGTTGGGTGCCGAGGGCGCAGGCGGCAGCAACGCGCGGTCAAAGGCGGCCTGGTCGACAAAGCTGAGCGCGACGACGCCGTAGGGGATCTGCGCCTCGTGCTGAGAGGAGCCCGCGGAAAAGCGCGGGTGCGAGATGAGGAAGGGGCCATAGGACTGCCCGGCCGGCCGAGGCCAGGCGGCCGCGGTGCGCCCGTCGATACGCAAGACCAGGATGGGGTGGTGCGCGTGCCGGTAGGCGGGCGCGTAGTGCGCCTCATACTGGTCATCGCAGATGGCGGAGATCTCCTGTGCCGGCGGTGCGAGGCCGAGTGCGCTGGCCAGCGTGTCAAGCGGCACGCCCGAGACGCCGACGCCTCGTGCGCCTGCGGTGTGAAATTCGGGCGCCGCAAAGTTGGGGTCATCTGTAACCACGGCATGCACCTGAGGGAGCCGGAGCAGATCGCGGGCGGCGACAAAGCGGGTCTGGCTTTGGAGGAAAGTGCCGGTGATGGCGAGGTCCTGCGGCGACGTGCGCACTGTACGCAGGCGGAGCCGCGGCACGGGGGTGTGGGCGGTGGCTGCGGGGCGCACTGCGGGGGCGAGCCACAGCAGGCAGAGCAAGGCGCACCGGCAGGGTCGCATGCCCACCATGCTAACGTGCGGCGGACCTTTGTCAACGCGCGCCCGGTGCTAGAGTACGAGCAAGATGCGTATCGAAGAGAAGCTGGCGGCGCTGGGGCACAGGCTGCCGCAGCTGCCCGTGCCGGGTGGCAACTACCTGCCGGCGCGGCGCGTGGGCAGTCTTCTGTTTCTGTCGGGCGTGGTCTCAAGCGCAGCAGGCAGCGTGGTGACGGGGACCGTGGGCGCGGACCGCTCGGTGGAGGACGGGTATGCGGCAGCGCGGCTGTGTGCGCTGACGCAGCTGGCGGTGGTGGCAGAGGTGCTGGGCTCGCTCGACCTGGTGGAGGGGGTGGTGAGCGTGAACGGGTACGTGAACGCGGTGGCCGGCTTTGGGGACCCGCCGGCGGTGATCAACGGGGCCTCTGACCTGCTGGTGGCGCTGTACGGGGAGCGAGGGCGGCACGTGCGGGCTGCAGTGGGGGTGAGTGCCCTGCCGCGGAATGCGCTGGTGGAGCTGCAGATGCTGGTTGAGGTGCGATGAGCGAACACAGCCTGGGGGCGGAGCCGACGCACTCGCGGTGGGACCGGTCTCTGGCTCCGCGGCTGACGATTGCGCCGGGGGACACGGTGGTGCTGG
>DASWUY010000439.1:0-2282 GCA_036401435.1 Acidobacteriaceae bacterium
GGGCGCATTCACGCGCTTACCGGGCCGATCGCGATCGAGGGAGCGGAGCCCGGCGACGTGCTGCAGGTAGACGTGCTGGAGGTGCGGCACCACGGGTGGGGCTGGACGAGTGTGCTGCCGGGACTGGGATTGCTGAAGGACCGGTTCACGGACCCATTCTTGTTTCACTGGCTGCTTGACAGGGCGGAGACCCACTCTCTCTTCCCTGCCCTGGTGCGGCTTCGGCCGTTCTGCGGGGTGATGGGGGTGGCGCCGGCCGAGCCGGGGGTGCTGCGTACGCGGCCGCCGGGCGCCTTTGGCGGCAACATGGATGTGCGGGAGCTGTGCATCGGTTCCAGGCTGTACCTGCCGGTCTTCGCGCGCGGGGCGCTGTTCTCTGCGGGCGATGCGCATGCCGCGCAGGGCGATGGCGAGGTCTGCATCAACGGGATTGAGTGTCCTGCGACGGTCGCGCTGCGCTTTCACCTGCACCGGCAGCGGCCTCTTGCGGGACCCCTGGTCGAGTCCGGCGCGGCAGAGAGCCGGGAGGGCGCCCAGGAGGCATGGATCGTGGTCGAGTCGCGCGAGGATGCGGTGGCGGCAGCGCGCGCGGCGACCTCACGGATGATCGACCTGCTGGTGCAGCAGGCGGGCTTGGAGCCGGTGCATGCCTACCTGCTGTGCAGCGTGGTGATGAAGCTGCGCCTGAGCCAGGTGGTGAATGAGCCGATGTACACGGTGAGCGCGGCGCTGCCGAAAGAGGTGCTGCCGGGGGTGAGGTTGTTCGGTCTATGAGGATCAACGACCCGACGGTGGTGGCTGAGATTGCGGGGCTCTACGAGCGGTACGAGCGGGCGCTGGTGACAAACGATGCCGCGGAGCTGATTGCGATGTTCTGGGAGTCGGAACACGCGGTGCGGTTTGGCGTGACGGAGAACCTGCATGGCCATGAGGAGATCGTGGCATTTCGCGCGGCGAGGCCGGCGGCGAACCTGGCGCGATCGATGGAACGTCTGGAGATTGTTACATTTGGAGAGGACGCGGCGAGCGTGACTTTGGAGTTTGCACGAACTGTCGATGGTCACCGGGTGCAGGGCAGGCAGAGCCAGATGTGGATGCGGCTGGAGGTGGGATGGCGGATTGTCTCGGCGCACGTGTCGCTGCTGCCGTGAGTGGGGGGAGCGAGCGGCGCGCCAGTGGGCGTGCCATTTTCCACTTTGCATTCGCCAGACCCTGATATATGCTCACCGCAACCAAGGCAGGAACGCACCCCGGCGACCGGCTTTCCTCCATCCCAGCTCCTCTCATCCGTGAACGTCTGGTACGACGCACCACTGCTTCTCTTTCAACCTGTTGAAGGCGAAACACAGGATCCGGCTGACCTGTTTTTTCTAGAACCAAGGCACCCAGGCGCCCGCACGCAGGCGTTCCTTTTCCAGCGAGAACGGCTGGTCCACGCACCGACTACTTTTTGCTCCTGTTCTGACGAAAGACGCCGGGGACGCTGCTGCCCCGTCTGCAGCCAGAGGCTTTGTTCTTTGCGAAGGGAAACGATACAGATGAGACATCGGAGCAGCTCCATCCTGACGGTTGCAGCGATAATGATGGCGCCCTACGCGCTGTGCCAGCAGACGATGGGCGGGATAACGGGTACGGTGATGGACAGCACCGGCGGCGTGCTGCCCGGGGTCTCGATCACGGCGGTGGACGAGGGCACGCACCTGACCCGTACGGCGCAGAGCAACTCCTCCGGCGAGTACTCGTTTCCCAATCTGCCCATTGGCGTGTACACGGTGACGTTCACGCGGGAGGGTTTTTCGGTGGCTCGGTTCCCGGGCCTGGCGGTGCAGGCGGATCGCACGATCACGCTGCCGGCGCAGATGGCTGCTGGATCTGTATCCGAGGCAGTTACCGTTGAGGCGACGCCTCTTCTGAACGCCGTCGACACGACGAACGGCTACGTGCTGGACCAGGGGGAGATCGAGTCGATCCCGCTGCCGACGGGCAGCTTTACGGGGCTGGCGATTCTCTCGCCCGGGGTGAACGCGGAGCTGTCAGGCGGCACCGGGTCGAACGCCGGCATGGGCAACCAGCCGATCTGGGCGAACGGCCAGCGGGATACGAGCAACTCATTTCTGCTGAATGGCGTGGATGGCAGCAACCTGTTCAACGGCAAGAGCACGAGCCAGGTGGCGTCGGCGCGGGTGGTGAATAACACGGGCGAGAAAAAGACGGCGGGCGGGGTGATCGACTCAAGCGCCTCGGTGTACCTGTCGATTGGGAACGCGATTCCGACGCCGGCG
>DASWUY010000440.1:0-6080 GCA_036401435.1 Acidobacteriaceae bacterium
GCCATCCGTATCTTCCGCTCCTCGCCCACTCCCACCTTCGTCCGCTGGGCCGTCGTCGTCATCTTTTGCAACCTCTGGTACAACGTAGGCGAGACAGACTTTGCCACCCTCCGCATCCTCTGGTTCCTCATGATCCTGGCCTGCATCGGCCTGCAACAACAGGCAGAGCTCGTACGGCAGGCAACACCAGAAACCACCGTGCGCGAATCGCCCCTGCCGCGCGCACGCCTCCTGGAGGGCTTGCTTCTTCCGCCACGATAGCTCCAGCGCAGGCACGCGCCTCGGCCCGCGGGCGGCTGCGCCGCGGCCAGCCTCCGGCAGCGTCCGCACGCACCCGCGCGGCGATGAGGCGTCATGCTGAGAACGAGATCCACGCTCGCCTACCGCACCGACATCGATGGACTCCGCGCTGTTGCCGTGCTGCTCGTGGTCTTCTTCCACCTCAAGCTGCTCAAGGTTTGGGGCGGCTTCATTGGCGTCGATATCTTCTTTGTCATCTCCGGCTTCCTCATCAGCTCGGTCATCCTCAAGGAGATCACCGAGTCCCGCTTCTCGCTCTCTTCCTTCTACCAGCGGCGCATCCGTCGCATCCTGCCGGCCCTCGTCCTCAGTACAGCCGTCACTGCCGCCGCCGCCGCCGTCTTTCTCTTCCCCTCTGAGCTTGAGAGCTTTGCCCGATCGCTCCTGGCAGCCTCTTTCTCCGTCTCGAACTTCTTCTTCTGGCTCCACTCCGGCTACTTCGCTGCCCCTGCGTCCGAGCAGCCCCTGCTGCACACCTGGTCGCTCGCCGTTGAGGAGCAGTTCTACATCTTCTTCCCGCTCTTCCTCCTTGGCGTTCGCCGCTTCTTCCCCGGCCGGTTCAAGCTGGCCGTCGTCCTGCTTGCCTCCGCCTCCTTCGCCCTCAGTGCGGTCGGCGTCTACCGCTTCACCAACGCCACCTTCTATCTCCCCCTTACCCGCGCCTGGGAGCTGCTCCTCGGCACCATGCTTTCGCTCCAACTCTTCCCTGCCCTCACCACCCGCGCCGCTCGCGAGGCCGCCGCCACAGCCGGCCTGCTCATGATCCTCATCCCCGCCTTCCGGTACGAGGTCTCTGTCCCTTTTCCCGGCCTTGCCGCGCTCCCGCCCTGCCTCGGCGCCGCGCTCATCATTGCCGCAGGCCAGCATGGAACCTCTTTCGTCGGCCGCCTGCTCTCGACCCGGCCCGTTGTCTTCATCGGGCTCATCTCCTACTCGCTCTATCTCTGGCACTGGCCCATCATCGTCTTTCAGAAGATGGGCATGCTCCAGCCCCCCGGTGCCGCAGAGCATACCGTGAAGGCCATCGTCTTTCTGCTCTCCCTGCTCGTCGCTACGCTCTCCTGGCGATACATTGAGAGACCCTTCCGCAACGGCGGCCTTTCCCTCTCCGCCGCCACCACCTTCCGCTTCGCCACCGCCTCCACCCTGGCACTCGCGCTCGCAGCCGCGCTCCTGCTGGCCTCGCACGGCTTTCCTTCCCGCTACTCAGCCCAGCAGGTCCAGGTCGCCTCCTATGCAGACCAGGACACCTATGCCACCTACCGCATCGGCTCCTGCTACATCAACACCACGGTTCCCTACGACCGCACGAAGTGCCTGCAGCGGGACGCTTCCAGGAAAAACTACCTGCTCTTCGGAGACAGCCACGCCGCACACCTCTGGTATGGGCTCGCCGAGGTGTTTCCGCAGGTCAACTTCCTTGAGGCCGCCTCCTCCGGCTGCGAACCTCTGCTCACCCACCGGATCTTTGATACCGGCCGCTGCAATGACATCATGGATTACGTCCTGCACCAGTACCTGCCCACCCATCACGTCGACAAGCTGCTACTCGCCGCAAGATGGGAACAGGGCGACCTCGATCAACTAGGCCCTACCCTCGCCTACCTCAAGACTCAGGGCATAGCCGTCGTCCTCTTTGGCCCTATCATGCAGTACGACTCGCCCCTGCCCCGCCTGCTCGCCATCTCTCTCAAGCACGACGATGCCGCGCTCCCGCTCCGGCATGAGCTGACGAGATACCGGGCACTCGACGAGAGGATGGCCTTGCTCGCCGCGACACAGTGGAAGGTTCCCTATGTCTCGTTCTTCAAGCTGCTTTGCCCTGACAATGCCTGCGAGCGATACGCCGCCCAGAACGTACCCCTGCAGGTGGACTACGGGCACCTGTCCCGAGAGGGTTCAGTCTTCGTCGCGCAGCGCCTCAAGCAGTCCGGCCTGCTGGATGCCGCAGCGCCTGCACAGCAGCTTCCCGCCGCCCAACCCTGAGCTGCGCCTCGTCCCCGACCGCGCTCCTCACCCCACCGGCGGCAGCTCCGCGCGCAGAAACGCGGTAGCCTCTGCATCCTTCGCGCTCACCACCGGCCGCGCCCCATGCAACCCCTCCAGCGGCCACTCGATGCCGAGCGTTGGGTCGTCCCACACGATCGAGCGCTCCCCTGCGGGATAGTACGGATTCGTGGTCTTGTACTGCACCGTTGCCGACCCGGACAGCACCAGGAAGCCATGCGCAAATCCCTCCGGGATCCACACCTGTTCCAGAACATCCTCGGGCGATTCCATCTTCAGATAAATGCCCGCCCACCGGCCAAAGTCGGGTGAGTCGCGCCGCAAGTCCACCGCAACATCCCAGATATGGCCTGACAGCACCTGGACCAGCTTGCCCTGCGGCTTGCCAAGCTGGTAATGAAGCCCGCGCAGCACTCCCTGGTGAGAAAGGGACTGGTTGTCCTGCACAAAGTGCACCGCAGGACGGCTGCCAGCAAGCACGTCCTCACTCAAGACTCGCTGGCTGAACACTTCCTGACTGAACACTTCCGCAAACCATCCGCGGCCGTCTTCAAAGCGCCTGGGGCGCAGCAGCTTCACATCGCGCAGCGTCGTCTCCACAGCTTGCATGCCCACATTCTAGACAGCCTGGCACGGCACCGCACCAGCAAAGACGAGATCGCGCTCCCTCCCGCTTCGCCCACGCCGGCTCTCTTTCGTACCGGGCTTCTTGCACTGCAGGGTGCAAAGAGCAACTTATAATGGCTGGCACGATGGCAATCCTGGTCACCGGCGGAGCAGGTTTTATCGGTTCCAACTTTATCCTCGACTGGCTTGCCGCCGGCCTCGGACCCGTCGTCAACCTCGACAAGCTTACCTACGCCGGCAACCCTGCAAACCTTGCCTCGGTCGAACACCTCGCCGCCTATACCTTCCTTCAAGGCGATATCTGTGATCCCTCTCTGCTCGCCCGCGCCTTTGCCGAGCATCGCCCGTCCGCCATCCTTCACTTCGCCGCCGAAAGCCACGTCGACCGCTCTATCACTGGCCCTGAGGCCTTTCTCCGCACCAACATTGATGGAACCTTCCAACTCCTGCAGGCCGCTCTTGCCTACCACCAGGCGCTTGCCGGGGACGAGCGCCGGCGCTTTCGCTTCCTCCATGTGTCCACCGATGAGGTGTATGGAACCCTCACACGCGACGCCGCTCCCTTTCACGAGGGCACGCCCTACGCCCCTAACAGCCCCTACGCCGCCTCCAAGGCAGCCTCCGACCACCTGGTCCGGGCCTGGGTCCATACCTATGACCTTCCCGCCATCATCACCAACTGCTCTAATAACTACGGCCCACGCCAGTTCCCTGAAAAGTTAATCCCGCTCATGATCCATCACGCGCTCCAGGGCAAGCCCCTGCCCGTCTACGGCGACGGTCAGCAGGTACGCGACTGGCTCTTCGTGCTCGACCATTGCCGCGCGCTGCTCCGTGTCCTCGAGCAGGGCCGCATCGGCGAAACGTACAACATCGGCGGCGGCAATCAACGCACCAATCTCGAGGTCGTGACCACCGTCTGCGCCCTGCTCGATGAACTCGTTCCCAGCTCGACCTTCAAGCCCCATGCCCAGCTCATCCAGTACGTCACCGACCGCCCCGGTCACGATCGCCGCTATGCCATCGACGCCCGCAAGCTCGAGAGCGAACTCGGCTGGCGCGCAGCCGAAAGCTTCGAGACCGGTCTGCGGAAAACCGTGCAGTGGTATCTCCAAAACGCCGCATGGACAGAACATGTCACCAGCGGCGCTTACCGGCAGTGGGTCGTCGAAAACTACAGCAGCCGCGCCGCCTCCGACCGCTCTACCGTCGACGCCGGCGAAGGTGCCCGTTGAAGGGCATCATCCTTGCCGGCGGCTCCGGGACCCGTCTGCACCCGGTCACCCAGGTCGTCTCCAAACAACTGCTCCCCGTCTACGACAAGCCGATGATCTACTACCCCCTGTCGGCGCTCCTGCTCGCCGGCATACGCGAGATCCTGGTCATCTCCACTCCTGAAGACACGCCGCGCTTCCGGCAGATGCTGGGCACCGGCGAACACTGGGGTCTGCAGATCGACTATGCCGTGCAGCCTTCTCCCGACGGACTCGCCCAAGCCTTTCTCATCGGCCGCGACTTCCTCCAGGGCCAGGGGTGTGGGCTGGTCCTCGGCGACAACATCTTCTACGGCGATGGCCTGGAGACCAGGCTGCGCCAGGCCGCCGGCAACCCTCACGGCGCAACCGTCTTCGCCTACCCCGTGCTCGATCCCGAACGATACGGGGTCATCGAGTTCAACGCAGAGCAGCGCGCCATCTCCATCGAAGAGAAGCCCGCGCGCCCCAAATCCCGCTACGCGGTCACCGGCATCTATTTCTACGACGCCCAGGTCGTCAGCATCGCCGAAGCACTCCAGCCCTCGGCACGCGGCGAGCTCGAGATCACCGACGTCAATCGCTGGTACCTCGAGCGCGGCCAGTTGCGCACCGAGGTGCTCGGCCGCGGCATGGCCTGGCTCGATACAGGCACCCACGATTCGCTCCTCGAGGCATCCACCTTCATCCACACCATCGAGAAGCGCCAAGGGCTCAAGGTCGCCTGCCCGGAAGAGATCGTGTATCGGCTCGGCTACATTACCGCCGATCAGCTTCGCGCCCTCGCCGCACGCATCACCAAGAGCACCTACGGCCAGTACCTGCTGCGGTTGCTTGAGGAGCCGGTGTACTGAACATGAACCTCCTCGTCACCGGCGGCACAGGCCAGCTGGGCCGCGAACTTCAGCACACACTCGCGCCCCTCGGCACCGTGTTCGCGCCCCCGCGCGAGACCCTCGACCTTGCCGACCCCGCTTCCATTCGCGCCACCATCCGTGCCGTCCGCCCGCGCTGGATCGTCAACGCGGGCGCCTACACGGCGGTTGACAAGGCAGAATCAGAACCAAACCTCGCCTATGCCATCAACCGGGACGCAGTCCGCATCATCGGCGAAGAAGCCTGCGCGACAGGCGCCGCCGTCGTCCATCTCTCTACCGACTACGTCTTTGATGGCGCGTCCACCGCACCCTATGTCGAGACCGATCCCACCGGCCCCATCAGCGTGTATGGATCAAGCAAGCTCGCCGGCGAAGCTGCTCTCGCCGCAACCGGCGCCGCACACCTCATCTTCCGCACCAGCTGGGTCTACGGCTCACATGGAAAGAACTTTCTCCTCACCATCCTCAAGCTGGTCCGCGAGCGAGAGACCCTCCGCGTGGTTGCCGACCAGCACGGCTCGCCCACTTGGTCCCGCGACCTGGCCCGCATGATCGCCTCCGTCCTGTCGCAGGTGGAGTCGCGCAGCACAGGCAGCGCCCGCATCCCGCCCTTCCCGCCGGCAGAGACCCTCTACCACGCCTGCGGCGCAGGCGAAACCACCTGGTACGACTTCGCCGCCGCAGCCGTAGCGCTCCAGCAGCAGAGCCAGCCACTCACTCGCCTCGCCCACATCCTGCCCATTCCTTCAGCTGACTACCCCACTGCCGCACGGCGTCCGCAAAGCTCCCGCATGTGCTGCGACAAACTCCTCGACCACTACGGCTGGCAGATGATGGACTGGCGAGAGTCCCTGCGCCAGGTACTCGACGAACTCGCCCCCTAGCCTCGCGTCGCGATCCCGCACGACTTGCAAGGAAGCTTGGGCATCGCCGCTTAACGCCAATCCTGCATACTCGAAGCATGTCGCAGCTCTCCGCCCCGGTGTCGGCTCCATCCTTCCGCCACCGTCTCAGC
>DASWUY010000441.1:0-1861 GCA_036401435.1 Acidobacteriaceae bacterium
ACGTGCCCCACGACCTGCCCCTCGAACATGCCGCTCTCACCGAGCCGCTGGCCTGCGTCATGCGCGGCCTTGAAGAGTGCCAGGCCCGCCCCGGCGATCTCGTCGCCATCATCGGCGCCGGCCCTATCGGCCTGCTCTTCGTGCACGCCGCCGCTCTCGCCGGCATGGAAGTCATTGCCGTCGTCAAGCACCAGGAACAGGTAGAGGCAGCCCGCCTCCTCGGCGCCGCCCGCGTCGTCCAGTCCGTCGCCGTTCGGGAGACGGTGGCCGCCGTCCGCTCCCTTACCCCCGACGCCCGCGGCGTCGACGTCGCCATCGAGGCCGTTGCCGTCCCTGAAACCTGGAAGGGCGCTGTCGAGATGGCCCGCAAGGGTGGCGTGGTCAACTTCTTCGGCGGCCCGCCCGCCGGCACCCGCGTGCAGCTTGACACCAACCTGCTCCACTACAGTGACCTGACCCTCAAGGCCAGCTTCCATCACACGCCCTCCAGCGTGCGCGCTGCCTTCCGCCTGCTTACCGGCGGCCGCTTCCAGAGCCACCGCTTCATCACCGGGCGGGCTCCGCTGGCCGACGTGAGCGGGGTCTACGACCGCATGCTGGTGCCAAACGCCCAGCGCACCATCGATATCAAGACCGCCATCATCCCGTGAGCACCGCCACCGCATCCCCGTCTCTGCTTGAGGAAGGCTGGGCCGCGCTGCCCGCCGCCTACCGCATGCCCGCCACGGTGCCCTCGCTGGCCCAGGCGCAGGCCTGGTGCCAGCACCTGGCTGAGTCTCATTATGAAAACTTCCACGTCGCCAGCTGGTTCCTCCCTCGCCGCCTGCGCCCCCATTTCCACTCCATCTACGCCTACTGCCGCGTCTCGGACGACCTCGGCGACGAAACCGGCAGCCCCGCACAGTCGCTAGCCCTGCTCGACTTCTGGGAGGCAGAACTGGATCGCTGCTACCAGGGCCAGGCGCGTCATCCTGTGTTCGTGGCCCTCGCCGCCACCATCGCGGCCTGCGATATACCCCGCCAGCCTTTCGCCGATCTGCTGGTCGCCTTCCGCCAGGATCAAACCATCACCCGCTTTGCCGCCATCGACGATCTCCTCGCCTACTGCCGCTACTCCGCCAACCCCGTCGGCCGCCTCGTCCTCTACGCCGCCGGCTACCGCGACCCGGAGCGCTTCCGCCTCTCGGACCAGACCTGCACCGCCCTGCAGCTGGCCAACTTCTGGCAGGACGTCCGCACCGACTACGTGGATCGCGGCCGCATCTACCTGCCCCAGGCTGACATGGCCCGCTTCAAGGTGAGCGAAGAGACGATCGCCTCGGGCGTCGCCACCCCCGCCTTCCTCGAGCTCATGCGCTACGAGGTCGGCTACACCCGCATCCTCTTTCGCAATGGCCTGCCCCTGGTCAACATGGTGGACCGCGATCTGGCCATCGACCTCGACCTGTTCTCACGCGGCGGCCTGGCTATCCTTCACGCCATCGAGCAGCAGGGCCTGGATGTGCTGGCCCGCCGCCCCTCCATCTCCACGCCTGGCAAGGCCGCGCTCCTCGTGCGCGCCCTCGCTCGAAAGCTGCTGCCCGGCGGTCCCGCCCGCGCATGAGCCGTAAGCTCGCCACCTCAGTCCCTTCCAACCATCCCGGGGCTTTCGCAGAGTCCGTCCCCGCCCAGGGCAGGGAACTCGAGGCCGCCTACCGCCTCTGCCGCGCCATCGCCCGCCACCAGGCCAAAAACTTCTACTACGCCTTCCTCGCGCTGCCCCGCCCCAAGCACAACGCCATCTGCGCCGTCTATGCCTTCATGCGCCAGGCCGACGATCTCTCTGACGACGAGTCGCTGCCCATTGCCACCAGGCGCGGAA
>DASWUY010000442.1:0-3637 GCA_036401435.1 Acidobacteriaceae bacterium
CACGCACCGCATCGTCGCTTCCGCAAACGACCCATGATCCCCCGCAAACTGGAAGTAGGTTGCAGGCCTTACCGATACGTAACCGTCCCCGAGACGTAAGCCCTCCCCCGGCTGCAGCAGCCGCGCTCCCTCCGGCGCCACCAGCTTGCCCGGGTTCATCCGGTTTTCCGGGTCCCACAGCGCCTTGAACTCCCGGAACGCCTGCATGATCTCTGCCCCGAACATCTTCGGCAGCAGCGCCGCGCGCGCCTGCCCGTCCCCATGCTCGCCAGAGAGCGAGCCCCCGTGCGCCAGCACCAGATCCGCCGCCTCGTCGATAAACTCCCGGTACTTCGCAATTCCGGCCGCGCTCTCCAGGTCAAAATTGATCCGCATATGCACGCAGCCCTGCCCAAAGTGCCCGTACATCGCACTCCGATACCCGTACCGCCGCATCAGCGCTTCCATCTGCCTCAAGTAGCTGCCCAGCAGCTGCGGCGGCACCGCTGCGTCTTCCCACCCCTCCCATCCATGCGGCTCATCCGGCACAAAGACCGTCGCCCCCAGCGACTGCTCGCGTATCCTCCACACGCGCACCGCCTCCTCGCCCGCATAGTGCCTCACCACCGGCCGCTCCGCCCACGTGCCAGCGGCCGTTACAAATCGCTCGGCCTGCTCCAGCGCATCCTCTTCCGTCCACCCGCCAAACTCCACCAGCAGGTGGCCGCCTCCCTCCGGGATCAGCGCCAGGTCGTCAAGCGCCAGCCTCTTCCGCCGGCACAGCTCCAACAGCATGCCATCAAACCCCTCCAGGCCGATCGGCTTGAACTTGAGCGCCAAAGGCACATGATCTGCCGCAATAAAGTGGTCGGCAAAGCTGACCGTCACCAGTCGCCGATGCTGCGGCGACGCCACCAGCTCCATCGTCGCGCTCAGGATGGTCGCGCACGTTCCCTCGCTCCCCACCAGCGCCCGCGCCACGTGGAAGCCGCTCTCCGGCAGCAGCTCGTCCAGGTTATAGCCTGAAACCCGCCGCGGTATCTTCGGGAACCGCGCCCGGATCTGCGATGCGTAACGGTCACGGATACGCTTCATCCCGGCATACAGCTCGCCTCGACGCCCGCCGCCGGCAATGATCGCCCCAAGCTCATCCTCGCTCGTCGCGCCCACGGTCATCCGGGTCCCGTCATACAGCAGCAGGTCCAGCGCACGCGTGTTATCCACCGTCTTGCCAGCCATCAGCGCGTGCGTTCCGCAGCTGTTGTTGCCCAGCATCCCGCCCAGCGTGCACCGGCTGTGCGAGGCCGGGTCCGGCCCAAACGTAAGATCGAACTCCTCCGCTGCCTCGCGCAGCCGGTCCAGCACTACCCCGGGCTGCACCACCGCCAGGCGCCGCTCCGGGTCCACTGAGACGATCCTTCGCATGCGCTTCGAATAATCAAAGACCACCGCCGTATTGCAGGTCTGCCCGGCCAGCGAGGTCCCGCCCCCGCGCGCCAGCACCGGCGCCCCGTGCCGGCGGCACACCGCCATCGCCGCAATCACGTCCTCCGCATCCTCCGGCACCACCAGCCCCACCGGCGGCTGCCGGTAGTTCGAAGCGTCAGTCGCATAGAGCGCCCGTGCAGCCGGGTCAAAGCGCACCTCGCCCCGCACCGAGCCGCGCAGCGCCTGCTCGAGCGCCCTGCGCGCCCGCTCATCCGCATCACCATCAGTCTTCAAAGGGTTCGTGCCAAGGATGGAAAACAAGCCAGGAGAGCTCACCGCCTCATCCTAGCAGCGCGCCGCGGGCGCTCGCCCGGCTACCGCAGCGAGCCGCCCTGCGGCCACTCATTCACCACCACGCCCAGATCATTCAACATCTGGATCGCAGTCTCCACGTTCCGCCGCATCTGCACCCGGTCCGGCCGCAGCGTTGTGGGGTCTTCCTCGATCGCCACCACCCGCCCGTATCCCCAGGACTCGGCCGGCAGCGACGACAGCGCCTCCGGCAGGTCCGCGAGCCGCAGGTCCAGTTCCCGCTTCCGCGCCCCGGCCGGCCGCAGCATCGCATTCGGCAGCATCCCGCCCGGCAGCGTCCCATTGGCCACCGCGTCCGGATAGTAAATCCGCAGCGTCAACGTCCGGCTCCCTACGATCAGGAAAGGATTGCTCCAGCCCTCCGTCGTATGCACGGAGAGGTATCGCCCCTTGGCCGGCGGCGGAATCTGCTCCAGCTCTTCCCGGGCCGCGTTCATCTTCGTCTGCGGCGCCGGCTTCTGCGGCGCGGCTGCTGCAGGCTGGGCGCTGTCAGAGCCCCTGCATCCCGCCACAGGCAGGCACAGCAGCAGGCACGCAGCCACCGGCGCCCACAGGATGCTGCCCGCAACCCCGCGCATCCATCCCACGCTCACGCCGGCGTCCCCGCTTGCCTCTGCCCAGACCTCATCGCCTGCCCTCCGCCGGCTGCCACGCCGGGCGCCTTGACTTCGCCACCGCGTCCAGCACCCCGTTCAGGAAATTGATCGACTCCGGCGCCGAGTAGCGACGCGCAATCTCCAGCGCCTCGTTGATCACGATCGGCGCCGGCGTCGACGGGAAGCCCAGCATCTCGGCAATCGCCATGCGCAGCACGTTCCGATCCACAGCCGGCATCCGCTCAATCCGCCAATGCGCCGAATGTTTCTCGATCAGGTCCGCGACCTCTTCCTCCCGCACGTTCGCCACCCGGTACAGGTCCTCGGCAAACCCCCGCGTGTCTGGGTCCACCTCGTCCCGCGCCTCCCAAAAGGTCTTTCGCACCTGCTCCGGCGTCTGCTTGCCTACATCGGCCTGGAACAGCATCTGCATCGCCAGCTCGCGCGACTTCCGCCTCTTGCCCGTTACCACGCTCACTTGGCCACGCCCGCCCTCTCGCCCTGCCCCGGCCTGCTCTCCCGCCCAGCAAACGCGCTGCCACCCGCCAGCTTGCGGTGCAGGGACACCATCTCGATCGCCGCCGACGCTGCCTCAAACCCCTTGTTGCCCGCCTTCAGCCCGGCCCGGTCCAGCGCCTGCTCCAGCGTCTCGCACGTCAGCACGCCAAACGCATGCGGAATCCCCGTCTCCTGCTGCGACTGCCCGATCCCCCGCGCTACCTCGTTGTAGATCGCCTCATAGTGCGCCGTCTCTCCCCGCAGCAGCACGCCCAGCGTCACCACCCCGTCCACCCCGCCGCCCGCGGCCAGCTTCCGCGCCGCGTCCGGCACCTCCCAGGCGCCCGGCACGCGCACTATCTGCACATCCTCGTACCTCGCCCCCGAGCGCAACAGCGCGTCAAGCGAGCCCTGCAGCAGCCGATCCGTGATCACCGCGTTCCAACGCGCCACCACGATCCCGAACCGCATCCCCGTCGCTACCAGGTCGCCTTCAAGCGCCGCCGGCCGCCCCTTCAGCGGGTCCGTCCACTCCCACAGGGTTAGCGCAAACCCGGGCACCGGCTCCATGGCAAACTGCCGCGACTTCCAGCTCGTCTCCTCCACCGGCCCCAGCAGCCCGGCAGCCACGCCTTCTCTCTCCAGCCACAGCCGCGCCGCTTCACGCACCGCATCCAGGCTCGTCACCTCGACAAACAGCGCGCCCGCACCCATGCCTTCCGCCTGCCCATCCACAATCTCAATAGTGCCCATCGGCGCGCGAA
>DASWUY010000443.1:0-2169 GCA_036401435.1 Acidobacteriaceae bacterium
CACCCTGCAGGGGCTGAAGCAGGAAGTGGCCCCGGGCAAGGGGACGAGTGCAGCTCCGGCGGCACCAGGCACCAGGACCTACAGCCCAGGCCAGAACCAGGCGGCGCCCGATGCCGCGAGCCCTACTTCGTCCTCGTCCCAGACCGAGAGCCTGGCGCCTGCAGGTACCACGCCTCCACAGCAGGAGGCGCCCGAGATTCCGACGGTCGGCGAGGGTCCACAGGCCACCATCCGCATTCCTGTAAACGAAGTCATTGTGCCCGTGACCGTGCGTGACAAGAAGGGTGCACAGGTGCCTTCCCTGGACTGGCGCCTCTTCCGGGTTTACGAAGATGGCGTGCGGCAGAGGATTGTCTTCTTCACCACAGACCCCTTCCCGCTCTCGGTCGCGTTCGTGGTGGACCAGAGTCTACCGGCGGACGTGATGAACCGCGTGAACGAGAGCCTGGCAGCGGTGACGGGCGCATTTACCCCGGCTGACTCCGTAGCGGTGTTTGCCTACAACAGCTCGCCGCGCCAGATTACCGACTTTACCGGGGCGCAAGGCCCGCGGCTGAACGTGGCGCTGCAGAGCGCGAAGGCACCGGGCCGGGACATGGGCGTGGTGGCTCCCGGGGGTCCGCTTGACAACGGTCCTACGATCAACAACAAGCCTGTGGACCCAAACCTCTCCCCGCAGCATGGGCAGAATACCGGCTTCAGCATCACTCCGCGGGAGTACCACCCGCTGAACGATGCTATTCTTGCCGCCGCAACCGAGCTGGCCAAGCAGCCGAAGAACCGCCGGCGCGTGATCTACATCATCTCCGATGGCAAGGAGCAGGGATCCAAGGCCTCCTACAAGGAAGTGGTCCGCTTCCTGCTCACCAACAACATCACCGTATATGGCACGCTGGTTGGGGACTCGGCTATCTGGGGGCTGGGATACCTGGATCGCAAGCACATCCCCTTCCTGCCGACGATGCGGGACAACCTGCTGCCCAAGTACCAGATGGCGACAGGGGGAACGCTGGACTCCGAAGTGTCAGTGAACGGCATACAACGGTCGTTCGCCAGGATCACAGACTCGGTGAGAACTCAGTACACGCTGGGGTACCTGACCCACGCCGGGGTGCTGGCCAGCCGCTTTCACACCATCGAGGTCCGCATCGAAGGCGTGCCGAACCTGGATGTGACAGCTCCTGACGGGTACTATCCCTCTTCTACCGAGATGAACCGGTAAAGCAGCTGCGAAGCCGTCGCGGCCGACCGGGAGTGCCTGATTGACAAGCATGACGACGGTTGCTTTCTTGCCCGCCTCAGCCCCGGTTGCGGCGCAGGTGGTGCTCGGTCTGGTCGCAGCGCTCACCTGGGGTGGTGCTGACTTTGCGGGCGGACTCGCCGCGCGGCTGACGCAGCCTAGCAGGGTGATCTTCGTGGCGCATGGTGCCAGCCTGCTGGTGCTCGGGCTGGTCATGCTGCTGCGTGGCGTTGGTCCCATGCCGGTTGAAGGCGTGGCGCTAGGGCTGCTGGCCGGCGTGACTGGGGGCGTGGCGCTGATGCTCTTCTACCAGGCCCTGGCGCTGGGTGGCATGGGCCTGAGCGCGTCCGTAGCCGGGCTGTTGACGGCCGTGTTGCCGGTACTTCTGGCCGTGACCCGGGAAGGAGCACCGGGGTGGTTCCAGGTGGCCGGGTTCCTCGTGGCGGCAGCAGCAATTGTGCTGATTGCCTGGTCGCCCGGCGAGAGGAGCCGGCCACGCACGATGGTGCTGGCCACCCTTGCCGGGGCAGGGTTTGGCGTGCAACTGGTGGTGTTGCACAGTGCTTCGGCGAGGTGCTCCCTGCTGGGCGCCCTGGCGCTGTCGCGACTAGGGGGAGCTACCGCGGGCGCAGCCGTCATGGCTTGGGATGGCTGGCGGGGAGGAATGGGGAGACGGGGTGTGACGTCGACTGAGCGTCGGAGGCTTGCCGCGGTCGGGTCCTGTACCCTGTTGGCCATTGCAGCGGGACTGTTGGACACCGCCGGCAACGGCTTTTACATGGGCGCGGCGTTCCTGGGACGGCTGGATATCGCGGCGGTGCTCTCTTCGCTTTACCCAGGGACCACAATCCTGTTGGCCGCATGGCTGCTGAAGGAGCGCACCAGCCGCATGCAGACGATCGGGATGGGCTTGGCGCTTGTAGCGGTGG
>DASWUY010000444.1:0-4257 GCA_036401435.1 Acidobacteriaceae bacterium
ATTGAGCGGCTCCTCGCCTGGGGCCTTGCTCACCCCAACGTCAAATTCGCCGCCCTCGGCGACTACGTCAACTCCCGCGGCGCGGCCGACATGGGCCTGCTCCCCGACCTGCTCCCCGGCTACACCCCGGTCAGCGCCGGCTCTCTCTTTGCCGCCGAGTACGGCGCCGCGCTCCCCCAGGCCCCGGGGCTCAACCTGCTGCAGATGTTTGACGCCGCCCAGGCCGGCCAACTCGGCGCCCTCTACGTCGTCGGCTCCAACCCCGTTGCCCGCTACGGCATCGACCCCTCCACCCTCACCAACACCTTCCTCGTCGTGCAGGACATGTTCCTCACCGAGACCGCTGCGCTCGCCGACGTGGTCCTGCCGGCCGGCAATCTCTACGAGAAGTCCGGCACCGTCACCAACAGCTATGGCGACATCCAGCTGGTCAAGAAGGCAGCCGACAGCCCAGGCGTGCGCAGCGACTTTGAGCTCATCGTGCGCATCGCGGACAAGATGGGCGTCAAGGCCCAGGCGCTCGTACCCTTCGGCAACGGCATGCGCGCCGACCTCGGCCAGTCCCGAGGCGCGCAGATGGGGGAGGCGGACCGCCACGTCATCTGGCTCGCCGCCAACAACCTGGAGATCAAGGTCAGCCCCTTTGACCCCTTCGCTACCCTCGACGAGATCCAGCGCCTGGTGCCCGCCTACAACGTCTCCCGCTTTGAGCTGCTCGCGGGTGGCGCCCAGCGTATGCACGCCGACCTGGTCCAGATCGAGTCCGCTGCCGGCCGCGCCGACCTGGTCCTCCCGTCCAATGACTCGCTCTTTACCTCCGGCACCCTCGGCCGCTACAGCAAGGTGCTCCACTCCGTGCTCGAGTCACGCACCACCCCACGCCCCACCGAGACGGCGGCGGACTGAAGCAGCCGCCGCGTAAGAGTACAGTGACCCCTGACACACCCTGGAAGGCCGACGCGTGACGACGATCCTGGTATTCCTGCTCCTCAGCATCCTTAAAATAGCGGTCGTACTGGTCATCACCCTTACCGCCGTGGCCTACACGGTGCTGCTGGAGCGCAAGGTGGTCGGCCGCATCCAGAACCGCTGGGGACCCTCGCGCGTCGGCCCCTTCGGCCTGCTGCAGCCGCTGGCCGACGGGGCCAAGCTCTTCCTCAAGGAAGACCTGCTGCCCACCGCCGTCTACCGCCCGCTCTACATCGTTGCCCCCATCATCGCGCTCGCCTGCGCCCTCATCTCCATTGCCGTCGTTCCCTTTGGCGCCGAGATCCGCTTCCACGGCGTAGACATGTTCGAGATCGCCGACGTCAACATCGGCCTGCTCATCATCCTCGGCGTCACCTCCATCGGGGTCTACGGCATCGCGCTCTCGGGCTGGGCGTCCAACAACAAGTACTCGCTCCTCGGCTCACTCCGGGCCTCGGCCCAGCTTATCTCCTATGAGCTCGCCCTCGGCCTCTCGCTGGTCGGCGTCGTCATGCGCGCCGGCTCGCTCCGCCTGCGCGACATCGTCAACGTCCAGGCCACCCACGGCCTGCTCTCCTGGAACTTCTTTGGCGGGCTGCAGTTCATCGCCTTCTTCGTCTACCTGATGGCCGCCTACGCCGAGACCAACCGCACCCCCTTTGACCTGCCCGAGGCCGAGAGCGAGCTTGCCGCCGGCTACCACACCGAGTACTCCTCGATGAAGTTCGCCATGTTCTTCATGGCCGAGTACGCCAACATGATCACCGTCGGCTGCGTGGCCACACTGCTCTTCTTCGGCGGCTGGTCCAGCCCCTTCGGCCACCTGCTTCCGGTCCTCGGCGGCACCCTCGGCCTCGTCGTCACCGCGCTCCTGCCTGTCTTCTGGTTTGTCTTCAAGGTCTTCCTCTTCCTCTTCCTCTACATCTGGGTCCGCGGCACGCTGCCCCGCTTCCGCTACGACCAGCTGATGGGCTTTGGCTGGAAGTTCCTCGTGCCGCTCGCCATTGCCAACATCCTCGCCACCAGCCTCTGGTATGCCTTCCGCGCGGCCTAGGCAGACCGGCTGCTTCGGCTCCATCGTCCATTCGTCTTCTGAAGCGGAGTCATTGTGAGCGCGTCATCCTGAGCAGAGACTCTAAGCAAAGGTGTCATCCTGAGGAGAGGTGTCATCCTGAGCGAAGGTGTCATCCTGCGGGTAAGGTGTCATCCTGAGCAAAGCGAAGGACCTGCGGTTGCCTTCCACCCGCCATCCCGGGCTCACCTAGCCGGCTGGTCAAGTCCCAAACCCCTCAGTGATTTACAATTTGCTTTCTTCCGTCAACGCCGATTTTGGCGTCCTACTAATCGCCGGTGAGTGAACGTCAACCCATGTATCTGGTTCTCTTTTTCATCTTCGCGGGCTTGTGTGTGGCAGCAGCCATCAACCTGCTGCTGCAGCGTCAACCGATCAACTCTGCCCTCTCGCTGATCGTGGTCATGACCTCGCTCGCCGTGCTTTATCTGCTGCTCGGCGCCGAGTTCCTCGCCGCCGCACAGGTCATCGTCTACTCCGGCGCCATCATGGTCCTGTTCACCTTTGTCATCATGCTGCTCAACGCCAGCTCGGAGGAGCGCACGCTCGGCACCGCCCGGACGGCGTACATCGTCGGCGTGCCCGGCGTCGCAGCGCTGCTAGGCCTGCTCACCTATGTCTTTCTCGAAAACAGGACGGCGCTCGGCGGCTCGCGCCTCGGCGACTCGCTCATGACCACAGCCGACCTCAGCCGCGTGCTCTTCCGCGACCTGCTGCTCCCCTTCGAGGTCACTTCCGTCCTCATCCTGATCGCCATCCTCGGCGCTGTCGCCCTCGCCGGACGCCAAGGAGGGGCCGATCCCGTCAAGGCCGCACTCGATCGCCCTCTCACCGCGCCCTCTGCTGTCTTCGGAGCCAACCAGCCCCTGCCTGGCGGGCCTCAGCAGGCCACCCCCGGCGACACCCTCGGCCAGCCCTATCTCGGCAAGGAGCCGTACCCGGGCAAGGAGCTGCAGGCATGATGGTCCCTACCGCCTACTACCTCGTGCTCTCCGCCATCCTGTTTTCGATCGGCGTCGGCGCCTTCCTCTTCAAGCGCAACATCATCTCCATCTTCATGTCCATTGAGCTCATGCTCAACGCCGTCAACCTGACCTTTGTCGCCTTCTCACACCAATGGCACCAGGTCTCCGGGCAGCTCTTCGTCTTCTTCGTCATGGTCGTCGCCGCGGCCGAGTCCGCGGTCGGGCTCGCCATTATCATCGCCATCTTCCGCGCGCGCAACACGCTCAACGTCGACCAAGTGGATCTGATGAAACTATGAACGGCACCCACCTGCACCTTCTCTGGATCCCGCTGCTCCCCTTCTTCGGCTTCCTGGTCAATGGCCTTTACGGGCGCCGCTTTCCGCGTCCCATGGTCACCGCCGTCGCGCTGCTCTTTACCCTGGTCCCTTTCCTCCAGGTGGCCAGCCTCGCCCTCCGCTTCGGCTCGCTTCCCGTCCCGGTGCATGAGTACGTCGCGCCCTGGATCGTCTCCGGAGCCTTTCACGCCGACTTCGCCTTCTCGCTCGACCAGCTCACCCTCGTCATGCTGCTCGTCGTCACCGGCGTCGGCTTCCTCATCCACCTTTACTCCGCCGGCTACATGGCGCATGAGGAGGGATACTGGCGCTTCTTTGCCTACCTCAACCTCTTCATGTTCTTCATGCTCACGCTGGTTCTCGCGGAGAACTTCCTGCTCATGTTCGTCGGATGGGAGGGCGTCGGCCTGGCCTCCTACCTGCTCATCGGCTTCTACTACGACCGCGACTCGGCCGCCAACGCCGGCAAAAAGGCCTTCGTCGTCAACCGCATCGGCGACTTCGGCTTCCTGCTCGCCATGTTCCTGGTCATCCTGCACTTCGGCACGCTCAGCTTTCACCAGGTGCTTGCCTCACTCGCCGCGCACCCTGAGCTGCACGGCGGCTGGCTGACCGCCATCGCCCTCTCGCTGCTGCTCGGCGCCGCCGGCAAGTCCGCCCAGATTCCCCTCTACGTCTGGCTTCCCGACGCCATGGAGGGCCCCACCCCGGTCTCCGCCCTCATCCACGCCGCCACCATGGTCACCGCCGGCGTCTACATGGTCGTCCGCACCCACCCCATCTTTGACCGCTCCCCCTTCGCGCTCGAATGTGTCGCCATCATCGGCGCCGCTACCGCTCTCTTTGCCGCCACCATCGGCCTGGTGCAGACAGACATCAAGCGCGTCCTCGCCTACTCCACCGTCTCCCAGCT